>DASZYW010000212.1:0-10463 GCA_035545195.1 Gaiellaceae bacterium | reverse complement strand
CACCGGGCCGACGCCCTCGACGAGCTCGACCGGGATCCCCATCCCGATCACCGGCGACATGATGTCCGCGAACAGGACGGCCGCGTCGACACCGTGCCGGCGCACCGGCTGCAGCGTCACCTCCGCGCAGAGCTCCGGCGTCCCCGCGACCTCGAAGAAGCCGTGCCGCTCGCGGATCGCGCGGTACTCGGGCAGCGACCGGCCCGCCTGGCGCATGAACCAGACGGGTGTCCGCTCCACGGCCTCACGGCGCGCCGCACGCACGAGCAAGGGATCCACGCGCCGTAGAGTAATTCCGTGCCGACCTCTGGCCCCCTCGTCGTCCGCTGGCGCGCGCTCGAGCACGGCCCGGTCGAGGCGGGGACGCTGCAGTGGGCGACCGTCGAGCTGGAGAACGCCGGCAGCGCGACCTGGCGCACGCGCGGTCACCTGGACGGGCTCTTCCTCGCGTACCACTGGCTCGACGACCGCGGCAACGCGATCGTCTGGGACGGCGAGCGCACCGACCTCGAGCGGCCCGTCGCCCCGGGCGAGACGCTGCGCCAGACGATGCGCCTGCGCGGGCCGATCCCGCCGGGCCGCTACCGCCTCGCGGTCGACATGCTCGAGGAGCTGCGCTTCTGGCTCGCCGAGCTCGGCAACGAGCCATGGCAGGAGGAGGTCGAGGTGGTGCGGCGCGACGCGTCGGGCGCGATCGCGCACCTGCCGGCGAGCGTCGAGGCGGCGCCCGACTGGCACGAGCGGGTGGCGGCGCTCCACGCGGAGGGCTACGCCGCCGTCGGCGGCGCGGTCGAGCAGGCGACCGGCCTGCTCCGCCGCGGCGACCTCGCGCTCGCGCCCTACGCGCCCGGCACCGGCCGCAACCCGGCGTTCCAGCATCCGCTCGTCTGCCCCTCGCTGCTGCCCCCGCTGGAGCCGAACACGACCGTCGCCGGCCTCCCGGCCTGGCAGCCGGAGGGCGAGGAGCCGTTCATGTACGACGGCCGCGTCGTGGTCAGACTTCGATAGCGATCTGGTCGTCGACGCGCAGGAACGTCCACGCGCCGAGCGCGAGCGCGGCGACCGCAGCGACGACGAGGTAGAGCGCGTCGCCCCAGAACGGCAGCGTGCCCTCGAAGAGCGGCGCACGGATCGCCTCGATCGCCGGCGAGAGCGGGTTGAGCCAGTGCAGCGCCGCGACGACGTGCCGGTGCGCGGCCACGGTCGAGAGCGGGTAGATGATCGGCGTCAGGAAGAACCAGGGGACGAGCGAGGCGGCGACGATGAACTCGATGTCCCGAAAGAGCACGTTCAGTGAGCCGGCCGCCAGCGAGAGCCCGCCGACGATGCAGACGAAGAGCGCCGCCAGCGGGATCGCGAGCAGCTCGGTCGCGCGCGCCCGCGGCAGCGCGATCGCCGTCACGACGAGCAGCAGCGCGAGCATCACGCAGAACGAGACGAGGTGCGCCGCGACGACCGAGAGCGGCACGAGCTGGCGCGGGAAGCGCGTCTTCCGGATCAGGTTCGCGTTGTCGAGCATCGAGCGCGTGGACGACTGGAAGGCGGACGCGAAGAACGTCCACGGCGCGAGCCCGCAGAGCAGGAAGAGCGGGTAGTGGCCGCCGTTGGCGAAGGGCGACTTCCAGACGACGCCGAAGACGAGCAGGTAGACGCCCATCAGGACGATCGGGTTCGCGACCGTCCAGAAGACGCCGAGCACCGAGCCGCGGTACTTCGCCTGCAGGTCGCGGCGGAAGAGGTTCCCGAACAGCTCGCGGTACTCGAGGAGCGCCGCGTACGTCCCCATCAGGCGGGCTTCCTCGCGTAGATCGAGGCGCCGGAGTAGATCGCCTTCGAGAGCTGGAGGAGCGTCGCGACCGACGGCCCCGCCTTCGGGATCATCGCGACGTAGCGACCCCAGCGCACGGGCCGGTAGCCGTCGGAGCGCTCGATGCGGCGCACGCGCAGGCCGGCGCGGCGGAACGCGACCAGATATGCCCAGATGGTGTGCACGTGCTCGTTGATGCCCAGCGCCTTCTCGCCCTCCTGCTCGGGATTGTCCGGGCTCCGGCGGATGCCGCGCGTTCCCTCGTTCAGCCCCGCGACAACCGCGCCCGGCGCCGCGACGCGCCCCATCTCCCGGACCATCGCTTTCAGGTCGAGCGCGTGGTGGAGCGTCGCGAAGCAGTAGACGACGTCGAAGCGCCTGTCGGGGAACGGTAGGTGCTCGCCGTCGGCCTGGACGCGCACGAAGTCGCCGTAGAAGGCCCCGCGGCCGAGCCCGATCTTGGGGTCGGTGAGGATGTCGGTGGCGACGTACTCGCAGTCGCGCTCGAGCCAGAAGCGGGACGCCCACGCCTTCGCGGCCCCGACCTCGAGGACGCGGAGGCCGCGCCGGCCCTCGACGTAGCGGCCGAGCAGCAGGCGCAGCGAGTGCGCGTTCGCGTCCCAGTTCGCCTCGTCCCAGCCGAACTCGTCGCGCACGAACGGGAGCACCGCGTCGACCGCGTCGTCGGGCTCGTACCAGCCCTCCTGCTTGGCCTTCTCGACCCAGCCGGCGACCTCGCCGAGCTTCTCCGGCGCGCCCGGCAGATCCGGATGGAGCATGAGCGGGATCTCGCCGTCGAAGCCGAACTCGCGCCCGCACGACGGACACGCGAGCGAGCCTGCGCCGTCCGCGAGCCCGACGCGGCAGAACGGACAGCGGAGCAGCTCGAGGAGAGGCGTCTTCACGGCCGGAGTCGCGGCCAAACTAGCCGAGTGAAACCGAATCCGGGACAGGTTGCTCAACACCGAGCGGGCGGCAACCCGTCCCGGATGCTCGTACATGCGGCTAACAGGCATTCGTTACGGTGAGCGCATGACGGCGGTCGCCTCGCTCGCGGCCCTTCCGGCCAGCCTGCTCACGATCCGGCTGCTCCTGGCGACCCCGGCCGCGCGGCACGTCGTCGCGGCGCCTCGCGCCGACCGCTGGCACGTCAAGTCGACGCCGCTGCTCGGCGGCAGCGGGATCATGGCCGGGATCCTCGCCGGCTACGCGGTCGCGGTCGCCGCGGGCTACGTGCACGCGGGCGCGCAGCTGTTCGGGATCGTCGGCGGTTGCCTGATCCTCTTCGCCGCCGGGCTCGTCGACGACCTCTTCACGCTCAGCCCGCTGGCGAAGATCGCCGCGCAGGTCGGCGCCGCCGCGCTCGTGCTCGCGACCGGCGAGCACGTGCAGGTGATCTCGAACGACGTGCTCGCCGCGCTGCTCGGCGGGCTCTGGCTGGTCGGGATGACGAACGCGTTCAACCTGCTCGACAACATGGACGGCCTCGCGGCGTCGCTCGCCGCGATCGCCTGCGTCTTCTTCGCGGTCGACGCGATGTCGCTGCACATCCACCCGGTGGTCGCCGCCGGTGCGCTCTCGACGTGCTTCGCCTGCCTGGGCTTCCTGCCCTACAACCTGCGCGTGCGCCGGCCGGCCGCGGTGTTCATGGGCGACAGCGGGAGCCAGGTGCTCGGCTTCGCGGTCGGCGCGCTCGGACTCGGCTCGGCGTGGACGGCGGCCGGTCCCGGCGCGGCGACGATCCTGCTGCCGGTGCTCGTGCTCGCGGTGCCGATCCTCGACACGACGCTCGTCACGGTCGTGCGCATGCTCGAGGGACGCCCGGTGACGCAGGGCGGCCGCGACCACACCTCGCACCGGCTCGTCTACCAGGGCCTCTCCGACAAGCGCGCCGTCGTCCTGCTCGCGATCGTCTCGACCGCGGTCGGCCTGACCGGGCTCGCCTACAAGCTCCTCGACAACACGCTGCTCACGCTCGTCGGCGTGCTCGTGACGTTCGCCTTCCTCGTTCAGTTCGGGAGCTTCCTCGCCGGCTCGGTGCGCCAGACCGACGCCAGCACCGGCCGCGGCCTCGCCGCCTCGCTCGTCGCGAACCGGCGCCGCTTCGTCGAGGTGCTCGTCGACTTCGCGCTGATCGTCGCCTCGTTCACGCTCGCCTTCATGATCCGCGTCCGCTCGACGGACTTCACGATCTTCAAGCACACGTACGAGCTGACGCTGCCGGCGCTGCTCGTCGCGCGCTACGTCGCGTTCATCCTCTTCGGGCTCTACCGCGGCGTCTGGCGCTACGCGGGGGCGACCGACGCGGCGCGGATCTTCGCCGCGATGGTCGGCTCCGAGGCCGCCGCCTTCCTCTTCATCTGGGTCACGTTCGGCTGGCACCAGTTCCCGCGCGGCACCTTCCTGATCGACCTGCTGCTCTGCACGTTCCTGATCGGCTCGGCACGCTTCTCGGAGCGCGGCGTCGCGCACGCGATCCGCTCGTTCGTCGACCGGCAGTCGCGGCGGCGGGTGCTCGTCGTCGGCGCCGGGCGCGCCGGCCGGAGCCTCTTGCGCGAGCTGCGCGAGACGCCGGGCGAGCAGGTCGTCGCCTTCCTCGACGACGACCCGAGCCTGCGCCGGCTGCGGATCCAGGGCGTGACCGTCGCCGGCGGCCTCGACGAGATCGGGATCGTGCTCGGCCGCCTCTCCCCCGACGCCGTGCTCGTCACGATCCCGAACGCCGACCGGGAGCGGATCGACGGCGTCGTCGAGGCGTGCTCCCGCGCCGGCATCCCGTGCCGCTTCGTGCGGCGCGAGATCGACATCGACCCCACCGTCGCCCTGGGCGCAGCCGCCGAGTGAGGAAGCCGACACTCGCGGACCGGCTGCTCGCGGCGGCGCCGCTGGCGACCGTCTATCTCTGGCTGTGCGTCGTCTACGCGGTCGAGTCCGTCGGCCACAAGGCGCCGTGGCTCTTCCCGGACGAGCTGAAGACGACCCAGATCGCGCGCAGCCTCGCGACCACCGGCCACCCGATGCAGCGCGTCGCGCACGCGTCGATCGACTCGCTCTACACCGTCTGGACGGCGCCCTGGTGGCGGATCCAGGACACGCTGACGGCGTACGCGGCGATCCGCTACGCGGACGTGCTCCTGATGACGGCGGTCGTCTTCCCCGCGTACTTCCTCGCGCGCCTGTTCGTGCGCAAGCCCGCGGCGCTGTTCGTCGCCGCCGCCGCCGGAGCGATCCCGTCGCTCGCCTACAGCGCCTGGATCGTGGAGGAGAACCTCGCCTACCCGTACGCGACGCTCTGCCTCTTCCTGATCGGGCGCGCGCTCCTCGCGCGGAACAGCCGCCGTGCGTGGGTGCTCGCCGTGGTCGCGTCGCTGCTCGCGCCCGCGATGCGCCGCGAGCTGGTGGTCGTGCCGGCAGCGCTCGTCCTCGCCGCGCTGCTCGCGCTCTGGGCCAGCGACCGCGAGCGGGAGCGGCGCAGCAGGTGGTCCCGGAGCGACCGCGTCGGCGCCTACCTGCTGATCCTCGGCGGCGCCTTCTTCGTGATGGCGCTGATCGGGGCGCACTCCACCGAGTGGAACACGTCCTGGGTCTTCCTGCGGCACCGGATCGTCAACATGACCGGCTGGGCGGCGGGGTCGCTCGCGATCGGGATCGGCGTGATCCCGGCGATCGGCGGGCTCGCCTCGCTCTGGCGTGCGCCCGGCGAGGAGCGGAGCTGGAACCTCACCGTCTTCCGCTCGCTCGCCGTCGCGGGCATCGTCGCCTTCGGCCTCTACACCGGCGTCAAGGCGGCCTTCCTCTCCGACTACTTCGCGACGCGCGTCGAGGAGCGGAACCTGATCTACGTCACGCCGCTGCTGCTGGTCGGCACAGCGATCGTGCTCGAGCGGCGCCGCGTCAACCTCTGGGCGCTCGCGCTCGGCGGCGGCTACGTCACCTATCTCGTCTTCTACGCGCTCTACCACCCGACGCAGACCCCGTACGAGATGGGCACCGGCCTCTACTCGGACTCGCTCGGGCTCGCGATCCTCGAGCAGGGCCAGGAGTACGTGCACTGGACCGCGCAGGAGGTGCACTGGATCATGCTCGCGATCGGGCTGGGCGGGATCGCGCTGCTGGCCGCGGTCGGCTGGCGGAGGCTGCCGCGGACGGCGGGCGTGGCGCTCGCCGTGGCGGCCGGCGTCGCCGTCGTCGGGTGGAGCCTGCTCGGCGAGATGAGCGCGGCCTCCGGCGGGAACAAGATCTCGCGCGCGTTCGCCGACACGGTCAGCCCGCGCGACGGCCAGCCGCTCGACTGGGTCGACGACCTCACGCACGACCAGCCGACGCTCTACGAGGGCGTGGGCGAGGTCGACCAGAACGGCGAGCAGACGCTCGAGCTCCTCAACCGCTCGCTCGTGCGGATCGGCAGCCTCGACGGCTCGATCGACGGTCCCGGCCCCTCCGGTGCGCCGAACCTGGCGCCGGACGGCCACACCTACTGGGACTCGCACGACCCGAACGCCGGCCCGCAGTACCGCTACGTCGTCGAGGACTATCCCTGCGTCGACTTCGCGGGCACGCTGATCGCGACCCACTGGCACCGCGCCGGCACCGGCACCGCGCTGCAGCGGCCGTGGCGGCTCGTGGAGCTGACGCAGCCGAACCGGCTGAACGCGCTCTGCACCGGCCTGACGGCGGACGGCTGGAGCGGCCTCGACGACAGCGGCTACTACCGCTTCTCGGGGCCGCGCGGCTGGCTGCGCGTGAGCGTCTCCCTGCGCGCCTGGGGCGGCCCGACGCCGCCGACGCCGGTGCACATCCTGCTCGGCGGGCTCACCGTCGGCCCGGATCTCGAGGCGCACCTCGGCACGGTCTCGCACACCACCTCGCTGCGCCTCGCTCCCACGCAGACGCGCGTCTACTGGTTCCCGATCCACGTCTCGAAGTTCGCCTGCCGCGTGATCGTGAAGAACAAGTTCGTCCCGGCGGACGTCCAGCCGGGCAACCCCGACCGGCGCACCCTCGGCGCCCAGGTCAGCTACCGCTTCTACACGAAGCTGCCGCACGGCGTGAAGCCGTCCACCGGCTAGCGCAGCGCGAGCAGCCGCTCGGGGTGCTTGCGCAGGAAGCGGAGCATCGCGCGCGCGTGCCAGAGCGTGTGCCGCGAGAGGAAGGTCTTGTCGACGACCGCGGCGTAGTCGTGGTGGACGACGGCGGCCGGGACGTACCACCGCTCCCAGCCCGCCTTCATGGCGCGGTAGTTGAGATCGATGTCCTCGCAGTACATGCGGTAGCCGGCGTCCCAACCGCCGATCTCGTCCAGCATCTCGCGGCGGAGGAGCAGGAACGCGCCGAGCATCGTGTCCGTCTCGACCGGCTCCAGCGGCCGGTCGTCCAGGAGGTAGTGCCGGCGCTGCCAGCGCAGCGGCGGGAAGAGCAGGCGCAGCGGCGTGCGCCGGAAGAGCGTCGAGAGGACGGTCGGGAAGCTACGGCGCGACGCCTGCCAGCTGCCGTCCCGGTAGAGCATCTGCGGGCCGGCGCTGCCGCAGCGCGGGTGTTGCTCCATGAACTCGCGCAGGATCGCGACCGCGTCCGGCTCCGGCACGGCGTCGGGATTCGCGACCAGCACGAGCTCGTGCTCGGTGCTCGCGGCGCCGAGGTTCGCGTTCGCGGCGAACGAGAGGCGGCGCTCGTTGTGGAGGACGCGCGTCCCCGGCGGCAGCTCGTCGGGGAGGCTGCCGGGGATGTTGGCGATCACGAGCAGCTCGTCGACCTGCGGCGCGAGCGCCGGCAGCGACTCGCGCAGCTCGTCGGCGTGGCCGTGCGAGACGACGACAGCGGAGACCTTCACGAGGCGAGCACCTCCCGGTAGACGGCGGCGGTTCGGCGTGCGGTCTCGTCCCAGGAGAAGAGCCTGGCGCGCTCGAGGCCGGCGCGCGACCACGGCTCCGGGTCGGCGAGCACGCGCGCGACGGCGTCGGCGAACCCCTCCGGCTCCGCGTACGCCACGGCGTCGCCGCCCAGCTCGCGCACGGCCGCGTCGGGCGTCGCGACGACGGGCGTGCCGCACGCCATCGCCTCGGCGACGGGGATCCCGAAGCCCTCGTAGCGCGTCGGGAAGAGGAGCGCCGCGGCCTCCTGCGTCAGGCGGACGAGCTCCTCGTGCGGCACGAAGCCGCGCACGTCGGCGCCGCGTCGGCGCAGCTCGGCGACGAGCTCGGCGTCGCGCGGCGGGCCGGCGCAGACGAGCCTCCTCCCGACCGCGGCGGCAGCGTCGGCGGCGACGAGCGGGTTCTTGCGCGGCTCGATCGAGCCTGTGAGCAGGAGGTAGTCGCCGCGCTCGCCGCCGGGCCGGAACGCGGGGTCGCAGGCGAGCGGCGTCACGGTCACCTTCTCCGGCGGCAGCCCGTAGAGCTCGAGCAGGTCGGCGCGCGTCCGCTCGGAGATCGCAAACACGTGGCGGGCGCGCCGGGCGGAGCGCGGGACGACGAGCCGGAAGATCGCCGTCTCGCGGCGCCCCATCAGGCTCGCGTCGCGCTCGAAGGAGAGGTCCTGCACCGTCAGCACCGCGGGGCAGGGCAGCGCGAGCGGCAGCGAGTGGACGAAGTGCGCCAGCGCCGGCCGCAGGCGGCGCAGCAGCCAGGGGACGCGGAACGCCATCCGCAGCTCCTGCACGCGTGCCGACAAGAGGATCGGCTCGACGCCCTCCGGGACGAGCTCGGGCCGGCGCGTGATCGCAGCGAGCCGCAGCCCTTCGGTGTGCGCCGGCAGCGCGCGCAGGAGCTCGCGCACGTAGGTCTCGTCGCCGGTGCGCTGGCGGCCGAGCACGTCGGCGTCGACGACCACGAGCGGCTCAGGCACCGGCGGCCTCCCGGTACACCTCGACGGTTCGGCGCGCCGACTCGTCCCAGGAGAACTGCGCCGCCCGCGCGAGCCCGAGCGCGCGCAGCTCGTCGCTGCGGGCGATCGCCTCCTCGATCCCGGCGGCGATCGAGTCCGGGTCGAGCGGGTCGACGAGCACCGCCGCCCCGCCCGCGACCTCCTCGGTCGCGCCGCCGCGGCTCGTCACGACCGGCGTCCCGCACGCCATCGCCTCGAGCACCGGCAGGCCGAAGCCCTCGTAGAGCGAGGCGTAGACCGCGCAGCGGGCGCCGCGCAGGAGCCCCGCCAGCTCGGCGTCGGCGACTCGGCCGACGTGACGCGCGCCCGCGAGCTCGACGTCGCCCCAGCCCTCGGCGCCGACGACGCGCAGCTCGCGGCCCGCCCGGTGCGCCGCCATCGCGACGCGCGGGAGGTTCTTGCGCGGCTCCAGCGTCCCGACCGCGAGCACGTACTCGCCCTCGGCGCGGGCGCCCTCCGGCGAGAAGACTTCCTCGACGGCGTTGGGGACGACGGCGATCCGCTCCTCCGGCAGGCCGAGCAGCTCGACGAGCTCCCGCTTCGTGAACTCGGAGACCGCGATCACGCGCGCGGCGCGCCGCAGCATCCTCGGCACTGCGCGTGGCACGAAGCGGCGCGTCCAGGCGCCGAACGCGTCCGGCTGCCGCCAGACGGCGAGATCGTGGACGGTGACGACGAGCGGGACGCGCGGCATCGTCGGCGCGTAGTAGGTCGGGCAGTGGAGGACGTCGACGCCGCCGAGCAGGCTGAGCGCGTGCGGATACCACACGAGCTCGCGCGCGAGCACCGCGGCGCGGCCCGGGCCGCCGAACGCGACGCGGCGCACCTCGTGCTCCGGCTCGATCCGCGCGAGCAGGTTCGTCAGGTAGCGCGCGGTGCCGGCGCCCGTCAGGCGCAGCGGCGTCACGTCGACCGCGATCTTCACGCCGCCCCCCAGGCTCGCAGGTGCGCCTCGCCGCAGGCGCGCCACGTGAAGCGCGCCGCGTGCGCGAGGCCGCGCGGGACGAGCTCGTCGCGCCGCGAGACCGCCTCCTCGATCGCGGCGGCGATCGCGTCGGAGTCGTCCGGGTCGGCGCGCACCGCCGCGTCGCCGCACGCCTCGTCGAGCGAGGGGTGCGAGGAGACGACGCACGGCGTGCCGCAGGCCATCGCCTCCAGCACCGGCATCCCGAAGCCCTCGAAGCGGGACGGGTAGACGAAGACACTCGCGCCGCGGTACTGGCGGGCGAGCTCGTCGTCGGAGAGAGCGCCGAGCCGGCGCACGTGCTCGCCGCGCGCCTCCACGCCTCCCCAGCCCGCCGCGCCGACGACCCGGAGCTCGCGGCCGCGCGCCGCCTCGACCGCGGCCTGGAGGTTCTTGCGCGGCTCCAGCGTGCCCACGGCGAGGACGTACTCCCCCTCCGCGCGCGGGCCATCCGGGCGAAACACCGGATCGACGCCCGGATGAGCGACGTGGATCCGCTCCGGCGGCACGCCGAGCGTGACGGCCACGTCGTCGCCGGTGTAGCGCGAGTTGACGATCACCACGTCGCAGGCGCGCGCCGCGTGCCGGTACTTCGCGCCGTGCATCCGCCGGGTGCGCACGTGCACCCATTCGGGATGGTGGAGCGGGACGAGGTCGTGCACCATCGTCGAGCGGAGCCCCGCGCGCTGCGGCGCGTACCACCAGTCGCCGAAGTGGAAGACGTCCAGCCGCCCGGCGAGCAGCTCGACCGGAGGCCGGCCGAGCCTGCTCCAGGCGGTGCGCAGCGCGTGCGCGCCCGGGACGACGGGCAGC
>DASZYW010000211.1:0-3810 GCA_035545195.1 Gaiellaceae bacterium | reverse complement strand
CGCGTAGGTGCTGAAAGGTGCCTCGCGGGTTCAAATCCCGCCCTCTCCGCTCACCGCGCGGCCCGGCTTCGTCCGGGCCGTTTCGGTCTAGTCGTGGATCCGGGCGATCAGCTCTTCGCGCTTCAGCACCCGCTGGTTCGTCCCGGCGAGCCTGACGTCGTAGCCGGCGTCCTTCGGGAAGAGCACCTTGTCGCCGGGCGCGACGCCCTCCGCCTCCGGGCCGAGCGCGATCACGATCCCGCTGCGGCAGTGGGCCTCCAGGCTGGCGGGGAGGATGAGCCCGTTGCGGGTCTCGGCCTCCTCGAGCGCGTACTCGACCACCACGAAGTCGTCGAGCGGCTCCAGCGTCAGTCTCGTGGGGCGCGGGTCCTCCAGCACGGCGTTCACGATACTCCCCTGAGATGGCCGCGCCCTTCGTCGAGCTCGAGGTCGGGAAGCGCACCGTCAGGGTGTCCAACCCGGACAAGGTCTACTTCCCGGCCCGCGGGGAGACGAAGCTCGACCTCGTCCGCTACTTCCTCGCGGTCGGCGACGGGATCGTCAACGCGCTGCGCGAGCGGCCCTGCCAGCTGAAGCGGCAGCCAGAGGGCGTCGGCGGCGAGGTGATCTGGCAGAAGCGCGTCCCCGAGAAGCGGCCCGACTGGATCGAGACCGCGCGCGTCACGTTCCCCTCCGGGCGTCACGCCGACGAGCTCTGCGTGACGGAGGTCGCGCACGTCGCCTGGGCGGCGAACCTCGCCACGCTCGAGTTCGGCGCGTGGCCGTCGCGGCGCGCCGACCCCGAGCGTCCGGACGAGTTGCGGATCGACATCGACCCGCAGCCGGGTACCGGCTTCGCGGAGGCGAAGCGCGTCGCGGCGGTCGTCCACGACGTGCTGGACGAGATCGGCTTCGTCGGGTGGCCGAAGACGAGCGGCAACCGCGGCGTCCACGTCTACTGCCGGATCGAACCGAACTGGGAGTTCCCCGTCGTCCGCCGCGCCGCGCTCGCGTTCGCGCGCGAGATCGAGCGGCGCGCGCCGGAGCTCGTGACGACCGCGTGGTGGAAGGAGGAGCGCGGCGAGAAGGTCTTCGTGGCCTACAACCAGAACGCCCGGGATCGCACGATTCTCTCCGCCTACTCGGTGCGCGGCCGGCCGGACGCCACGGTCTCCGCGCCCGTGACGTGGCGGGAGCTGCCCGACGTCGAGATGGAGGACTTCACGATCGCGACGATGCCGCCACGCTTCGCGAAGCTCGGTGACCTGCACGCGGGGATCGACGCCGCGGTGTGCGACCTGCGCGTCCTGCTCGAGTGGGTCGAGCGCGAGGAGGCGGAGGGCGTCGGCGAGGCGCCGTACCCGCCGAACTTCCCGAAGATGCCCGGCGAGCCGCCGCGCGTGCAGCCGTCGCGAGCGAAGAAGAAGGGCTAGGCGGACTCGCAGCCGACCCGGAAGACGTGCCCGTCCGGGTGGCGGAGGTGGAACTCGCGGACTCCCCACGGCTCGTCGCGCGGCTCCTGCACGATCTCGCAGCCGAGCTCCTGCGCGCGCTGGTAGGCGGCGTCGAGCTCGTCGCGGCTGTCGAGGAACCAGGACATCCAGGCGCCGCGCTCGCCCTGGCCGTCGCGGCAGAGGAACACCTCGGCGTTGCCGCTGCGCACCGACGCGAAGCCGGGCTCCGCGTCGCCGAAGCCGCTCTCGCCCCAGACGAAGCCGCGCTCCCAGCCGAGCGCCTCGAACCAGTCGAGGCTCGCCGAGACGTCGGAGACGTTGAGGATCGGGGTAACGCCGGTGACCTTCATCGGAGGAAGTCTTCCACGCAAGCGCTCGCCTTGGGCGAGTGCCTGGTGTCAGACACCCGGACATGGCTCGAGGGGACGAGGCGCCGCTTTCCGTGCGGGTTTGCGGCGCACGGCTTTCGTGCGGTGTCAGACACCATGACGAGAGCGTCACGCCCTCGTCACGAGAGTGTCACGCGCCGAGCAGGGCCTCCACGGACAGGTCGTCGGGGCGGCGCGGCGGCCGCACCTCGCGCCACGTGCACTGATCGGCGTCCTTGTCCGGACGGAAGCGGATCAGCTTCGTGCCGTGCCGGAAGCGGTGCTTCTCCAGCTTGTCGTAGCGCACCTCGACCACGAGCTTCGGCTTCAGCGGCGCCTCCTCCAGGTCGCCGGTGCCCCAACGGCTCGGCTCCGAGAAGCGCCGGTCCGACTTCGCGTCGACCAACGGCAGGACGAGCTTCGCGATCTCGCCGTGGCGCGCCGGAGCGACCGCGCAGGAGCCGACGTAGTCGAGCCGGCCGTCGTCGCGGTAGAGGCCGAGCAGGAGCGTCGCGATCGTGTCGCGGCCGCCCTTCTTCCAGCGGACGCCGGCGACGACGCAGTCCGCGGTCTTGTGCGGCTTCACCTTGACGACGCCGTCGCGCGAGCCGGGCAGGTACGGCAGCCCCAGCCGCTTCGCGATCACCCCGTCGAAGCCGGCGGCCTGCAGCGTCTGCAGCCAGCCCAGCCCCACCTCGACGTCGTCCGAGACGGGCGAGAGCTGGAAGCCTTTCGCCACCTTCTCCAGCTGGGCGCGCCGCTTCTCGATCGGCTGCTCGTGGATCGCCTTGCCCTTCCAGAGCAGGAGGTCGAAGGCGACGAACGTCGCCGGGATCTCGCCGCTGAGCTTGCGCACGCGCGACTCCGCGGGATGGAGCCGCGTCTGCATCGCGTCGAAGTCGAGCTGGCCGCCGCGCGCGATCACGATCTCGCCGTCGAGCGCCGAGTGGGGCGGGAGCAGGTCGCCGAGCGCCCGCAGCTCCGGGAAGTAGCGCAGCAGCGGGCGGCCGTTCCGCGACCAGAGCGCGAGCTCGCCGTTGTCGTTCTCCAGGATCCCGCGGAAGCCGTCCCACTTCGGCTCGTAGCGCCACGCGCCCGCCGTCGCCGGCAGCTCCGAGACGAGCTCGGCCTCCATCGGCGGGAACGGGACGTGCGGGCCCAGCTCGGATGGGCGGAGCGCGTCGGCCATGCCGAGAGACTCTAAGCTCGGCGCATGAGACGAGTCGTCGTCACGGGCCTCGGTGCGATCACGCCGATCGGGAACGACGCGCCCTCCACCTGGGAGGCCGCGGTCGCCGGGCGCAGCGGGATCGACTGGATCTCCGCGTTCGACGCGAGCGAGTTCCCCGTGCGCGTCGCCGGCGAGGTGAAGGGCTTCGACCCGGCGACGGTCGTCGACCGGAAGGAGGCGCGCCGGCTCGACCGCTACGTCCTGCTCGCGCTCGCCGCAGGCCGCGAGGCGGTCGCCGACGCGCAGCTCGACGGCGTGTACGACGCCTCCCGCGTCGGCATCCTCTTCGGCTCGGCGATCGGCGGGATCATGGGGATCGTCGAGCAGGTCGACGTGATGCGCGACCGCGGCGCCGACCGGATCGCGCCGACCTTCATCCCGAACGTGCTCGTCGACACCGCGAGCGGACAGCTGGCCATCTCGCTCGGCTTCCGCGGCCCTAACTACGCGCCGGTCTCCGCCTGCGCGACCGGCTCGACCGCGATCGGCGAGGCGGCCGAGACGATCCGCCGCGGCGACGCCGACGCGGTGCTCGCGGGCGGCGCCGAGGCGTGCATCACGCCGCTGATCCTCGGCGGCTTCTGCGCGATGCGCGGGCTCGCTGCCGAGGAGGAGCACCCGCCGCGCGCCTCGCGCCCGTTCGACGCCACCCGCGCCGGCTTCGTCATGGGCGAGGGCGCCTGCGTGCTCGTGCTCGAGGAGCTGGAGGCGGCGCGCGCGCGCGGCGCGAAGGTGTACGCCGAGATCCTCGGCTACGGCGCCTCGAACGACGCGCACC
>DASZYW010000210.1:0-1836 GCA_035545195.1 Gaiellaceae bacterium | reverse complement strand
CTCTCGCCCTGGCCGGCCGACGGCTTCGGCGTCGAGCGGATGCGCGCACTGCTCGCCGAGCTCGGCGACCCGCAGGAGCGCTATCCCGCGGTCCACGTCGTCGGCACGAACGGCAAGTCGACGACGACGCGGCTGACCGAGACGCTGCTCGCCGACGCGGGATTGCGCACCGGCGCCTACCTCTCGCCGCACGTCCGCGGCTGGAGCGAGCGGATCCGGGTCGGCGGCGAGGAGGCGGACTTCGAGCGGGCGGTCGCCGCGGTGCGCGCCGCCGCGGAGCGGCTCGGAGCGACGCAGTTCGAGGCGCTGACCGCTGCGGCGCTGCGCGCGTTCGCCGAGGCGGAGGTGGACGTCGCCGTCGTCGAGGCGGGCCTAGGCGGCCGCCACGACGCGACGAACGTCCTCCGCACGCGCGTCGTCGTCCTCACGTCGGTGGCGCTCGACCACATGGAGGTGCTCGGCGACACACGGGAGGCGATCGCCGCCGAGAAGCTCGCCGTCGTCCAGCCCGGCTGCACCGTCGTCCTCGGCGAGGCCGAGTGGCGCGAGCTCGCGCTGGCGAACGGCGCCGGGAACGTCTTCACGACCGCGCGGAGCAACCTCGCGCTGGCGACCGCCGCGGCGGAGGCGTTCCTCGGGCGGTTCGTCGACCCGCACGCCGCCGACGGCGTCGCGCTGCCCGGCCGCCTCGAGATGAGGCGTGAGCAGCCGCTGGAGATCTGGGACGGCGCCCACAACCTCGCCGGCGTCGGCTGGCTCCTGCCGCGGCTGCGCGAGGAGGACTGGACGCTCGTCGTCTCGATCCTGGGCGACAAGCGCCCCGAGCTGATGCTGGAGGCGCTCTCGGTGCTCGGCGACACGATCGTCGCGACCCAGTCGTCGAATCCGCGCTCGCTCCCGGCCGACGCGCTGGCCGAGCTGGCGCGTCCGCACTTCTCCCGTGTCCACGTCGAGCCCGACCCCGAGACGGCGCTCGCCTGGGCGCGCGAGCTCGCCGAACCGGTGCTCGTCACGGGCTCGCTCTATCTTCTAGGAGACCTCGATGGCCCAGATCTCGACGACACCGCGGCTTCGCCCTCCCAGCGCGGCTGAGAAGCTGCTCTTCTTCGCGCTCGCCTTCGGCGTGCTCGCGATCCTCGTCGCACTCGCCTTCGCCCTCGGCTGGCTCTTCGGCAGGATTGTCCTGTGACCGCCGACGCGTTCTCCTCGCTGAGCGACTTCTTCTCGTCCGGGCTGTGGAGCCTGCTCCAGGCGCTGCTCGGGATGTTCGCGATCGTCTTCTGGTTCGCGCTCGGCTACTGGGTCTTCAAGGACGCGCGGCGACGGATCGAGGACGCGCGCCTGGTCGCGATCTCGACGGTGATCGGGCTGATCCCGCCGTACCTCGGGCCGATCGTCTACATGCTCTTCCGCCCGCCCGAGTACCTCGAGGACGTCCGCGAGCGGGAGCTGGAGATCAAGGCGATCGAGGAGCGGCTCGCCGAGGGCGCGCTGCGCTGCCCCGTCTGCCGCGCCGACGTCGACTCGTCCTTCCTCGTCTGCCCGGTGTGCACGACCAAGCTCAAGCAGGCGTGCTCGTCGTGCAACGCGCCGCTCGAGGCGGTCTGGCAGGTCTGCCCGTACTGCGAGACGCCGATCGAGCCGGCCGTGCTGATGCCGTTGCCGGCGGTGGCCGCGCGGTCGCGGCGCCGCGCCGACTAGCCTTCTGCGCGTGGCCGTCGAGCAGACGCTGATCCTGATCAAGCCGGACGCGGTCCGGCGCCGTCTGGCCGCGGAGATCCTCGGCCGGATCGAGGCGCGCGGCTTCACGATCCGCGCCGGGAAGCTCCTGACCGC
>DASZYW010000209.1:0-3007 GCA_035545195.1 Gaiellaceae bacterium | reverse complement strand
GCCGATCACCTTGCTGCCGTCGTCGATCTGCTCGATCGACTCGGCTGCGACGAGCTTGCGGCGCCGGCCGAACATCCCGCCGCGCACCGACAGGGCGTCGGGCTCCTCGGGGGACGTGCCGTACATCGGGCACTCGACCCGGCCGACCAGCCGGCCGCGCGCGTCGGCGACGAGGAAGCCGGTCGTGGAGCGGAGGTCGATTGCAAGGGCGCTCATGTGTCCGCGACCGTATTCCCCGCGTGCGAGGAAAATCCCACCGGTGAAGTAAATCCTTTGTTAACGGCCGGAACGGCCGTCAGTTCCACTTCGCGGACATGGCCAGCCAGGCCACGACGAGCGCCGCGAGGTAGAGAGTCGTCAACCCGGCGACGACGCGCGCGGCGACCGCGTTGCCGCTGCGCTGCCACCAGTACGCGAGCCCGGTCGAGACGAGAAGGACGATGAGGCCGATGTCGGCGACGGTGAAGCCGATCCCGAGCCAGCTCGGGTCGTTGTCGCCGCTGAAGCCCTCGTTGGAGTAGATCCACTGGCCGTCGGCGCGCATGATCACCCAGGCCGGCAGGGCGACCAGGAGCAGCGACCAGAACGTCGAGCGCGCGAGGACCGGAACCGGCCGGCGCCAGGCCGCCCAGGCGAGCAGCGCGGCGGTCGCCGTCGCGCCGAAGAGGCTCATCGCCCCGAACACGTGCAGGAAGAGCGGCCAGAACGGGCGGCCGAGCGCGAGCAGCGTCACGAGCCCGGCTTCCAGATCATGAGGACGAGGACGAGCAGGATCGCGACGCCGGAGCCCCATGACATGGCGTTGCCGGCCGGGTCGCGGAGCAGCTCGCGCAGGCGGTCGGTCGAGACGTCGCCCTCCGCGGCGCAGCGCTGCGCCTCCTCCCGCGCCCGCTCCTGGATCCGGCCTCCCCGGCCGCCCAGCGCGTTGCCGATCACCCACAGGACGACCGCAGCCCAGACCCAGAACGCCCCGTACGAGAAGCCGTCGTGGTGGACGAGCCAGAGGCCGAGCACGAGCGTGAGGAGCGCGCCGAGCCCGATCAGCGGCACGACGAAGCGGACGAGCCCGAGCAGCAATGCGATCTCGCTCGGCTTCTGCGCCCGCAAGGCGAGCACGTTGAGCGCGCCCGCCGCGACCGCGCCGCCGAGAAGCAGGAATCCCCCGGTGATGTGGAATGCCAGGAGCCACTGGGCTGCGAGCACGGGCCGAGCGTACCCTCTCGTCAGGATGGATGCACGCGACCGGCACCTGCGGCTGCTCACCGAGACGATCGAGGCGGTCAACTCGACCCTCGACCTGCAGGAGGTGCTCGCGCTCGTCGCGACCAAGGTCGCGGACGCGCTCGTCGCCGACGCGTGCTTCGTCTACCTCTACGACGAGCGGGCCGACGAGCTCGTGCTGCGCGCGACCCACGGCACGCCGATCGACGAGATGTCGCGCCGGCCGCGCATGCGCCGCGGCGAGGGGATCACCGGCGCGGCCGCGGCGGCGCGCGAGCCGGTGATGCTCGAGTCGCAGGCGCACCTCGATCCGCGCTTCAAGAACTTCCCGAACCTGCCGGAGGACGAGTACGAGTCGATCCTCGCCGTGCCGATCCTGATCCGCGACGGCACGCTCGAGGGCGCGCTCAACGTGCGCACGCGGAAGCCGCGCTCGTTCTCCGCCGACGAGGTCGACCTGCTGCTCGCGATCGCGGCGCAGGTGGCGCAGTCGATCGAGCACGCGAAGCTCTCCGCGGAGGCGCAGCGGCGTGTGGACGAGCTGGAGGCGCTCGCGCGGATCTCCGAGGCGGTGTCGGAGTCGCTGTACCTCGAGGAGTCGCTGGAGGCGATCGTCAAGACGACGATGGACGCGCTCGGCGCGACCGGCGCGGCGCTCGTCCTCGACGACGGGCGGATCGCGTGGCCCGAAGGTGTGGCGTCGACGTATGCGATGCGCGAGCCGCTGCGCTGGCGCGGCCGCCAGATCGGCGAGCTCGTCGCCGACCGCGAGACGCCGTTCAAGGAGGTCGACCGCGAGCTGCTGGGCTCGATCGCGACGCACGCCGCGGTCGCGCTCGAGCACGGGCGCGCGGTGATGCGCGGCGTGCTCGCGCAAGAGATCCATCATCGGGTGAAGAACAACCTGCAGACGGTCGCGTCCCTGCTCCGGCTGCAGGCGCGGGCCGACGACGCGATCGACCCGCGCGAGGCGCTCGAGCACTCCGTCAACCGGATCCTCTCCATCGCCGCCGTCCACGAGCTGCTGACCGAGCGGCGTGAGGAGGACGTCGAGCTGGCCGACCTGATCGACCGGCTGCGCGCCATGCTCGTGCAGGGAGTGGGTGCGGGGAAGGAGGTGAGCTCGTCGCTCGCCGAGGTGACGCTCCCCGGCGCGCGGGCGACCGCGCTCGCGCTCGTCTTCGCGGAGCTGCTCCAGAACGCGCTCGAGCACGGCGGCGACCGGGTCGCCGTCGAGCTCACGCGCCGGGACGGCGACGTGGTGCTCGCGATCGCCGACGACGGCCCGGGGCCCGGCGACGCCGCGGCCGGCACGGGCCTCTCGATCGTGCGGGCGCTCGTCCGCGACGAGCTGCGCGGCCGCCTCTCGTTCCCCGACGGCCCCGGCTCTCGCGCCGAGGTCGTCTTCCCGGCCGAGACGTGACGGCTACTCGGCCTGGTCCTCGAAGGTGAAGTGGAAGTGGTCGTCGTGGGCGTGGACGCCGAGCACCTGGTCGGCGAGCACCTCCGCCGCGAGCGGGTCGAGGAAGACGCGGGCGCCCTCGCGCTCGACGGTCTCGTCGCCCTCGTGTGCCTCCGCCGCCTCGTCGATCTGGAGCTCGACCCCGTCGTCCGTCTCCGCTGCCGTGATCCGAAGGCTCCCGAGCTCGGTCAGCGCGTCCACCGCGCCGTTATCGATTTGCATCGTGCCCCTCCTCGTGTCCGACACCTCGAAATCCGTAGGGTGTCAGACACGAGGCACCGCATGCGGATCCTGATCGCCGAAGACGAGACGATCATCCGCCTC
>DASZYW010000208.1:0-9849 GCA_035545195.1 Gaiellaceae bacterium | reverse complement strand
CTGCAGCTCGGCACCTGGCAGCGCGTCCTCTTCATCGAGCTGGACCGCGAGCGCGACCGGCGCTGGCTCGTCCAGGTCGTCGGCAACTGAGCAGCGAGCTCGTCCGGCGACCGGCCGCGGAGGCGCTGCGGCCGCACGTCCACGGCTACTGGGGCTACGTCGACGAGCCCGGCGTGCCGACCCGGCAGCGCGAGGCGCTGGGAACGCACGTCGTCCTGATCTTCGGGCTCGGCAGCGAGCTCCGGGTCGACGGCGTGACCCTCTCCACCTTCGTCGGCGGCGTCGGGGACGCCTGCCCGGTGATCGAGCACGACGGCGCGATGCGCGGGATCCAGGTGGACGTGACGCCGCTCGCGGCGCGGATGCTCCTCGGCGTGCCGATGCACGAGCTTGCCCGGCGCTCGCTGCCGCTCGGCGAGGTGCTCGGCGCCGCCGCCGGCGAGCTCGACGCGCGGCTCGACGAGAGCTGTGACTGGGAGGAGCGGTTCGCGGTCGTGGAGTCGTGGCTCGCGCGATCGCTCGCCGCCGCGCCCGAGCCGCCGCCCGACGTCGCCTGGGCGTGGAACCGGCTTCGCGCGACCGACGGCCGCGCCCGCGTCGAGGAGCTCGCAGCGACGCTCGGCTGCAGCCGCAAGCACCTCGCCGCGCGCTTCCGCGACCACGTCGGACTGCCGCCGAAGCTCGTCGCCCGCACGATGCGCTTCCGCCGCGCCGCCGAGCTCGTCGCAGGCGGCCGCCCGCTCGACGAGGTGGCCGCCGCGTGCGGCTACTACGACCACTCGCACCTCGACCGCGACTTCCGCGACTTCGCGGCGACGACGCCGAGCGCGTACCGCGACGACCCGCGCGCGCAGGTCACGTTTTTCCAAGACGGCGAGCGCCGCGCCGCCTAGCCTCTTCACCCAATCGACTGGGAGGGACGCGATGGGCACGATCTTCTATCCGACGCTTCGCTACGAGGACGCCGACGCCGCGATCGACTGGCTCGGGCGGGCCTTCGGCTTCGAGCCGGGCGCCGTCTACCGCACCGACGCCGGCCGCGTCCAGCACGCGGAGCTCTGGCTCGGCGACGCCTCGATCATGCTCGGCGAGGCCGAGAGCTCGGGCGGCGACGTCTACGCGGCCGTGGACGACCTCGACGCGCTCCACGACCGCGCCGTCGCAGCCGGCGCCGAGCTCGTGCGCCCGCTGGGCGACACCGACTACGGCTCGCGCGAGTTCGCGGCTCGCGATCCGCAAGGGCGCACCTGGTACTTCGGCACGTACCGGCCCGCTCGGTAGTTCCGGCACGCGCGATCGGGGGCCGGACTGATGCCGCACGGCGACGGCGGCGTCAAATTCGGCTCACCGACCCGAAAGGACGAAGAGATGTTCGACACCATCGTCTGGGCGACGGATGCTTCCGAGCTCGCCGACCGGGCGCTGCCGTTCGTGACGGAGCTCGCGAAGACGCACCACTCGAGGATCGTCGCCGTCCACGCGAACGAGCTGCTGCACGGCCGCTACGGCGGCGCGCCGCTGCTCGCCGACGAGCCGGACATTCGGGCGAAGATCGAGCGCCAGGTCGTGGAGCTGCGCGACCAGGGCTTCGACGTCGAGCTCGAGCTCCCGGCCGGCGGCAGCGACGTCGCCGTCCTGATCGCGAAGGCCGCCGAGGCGGTCAAGGCCGACCTGATCGTGGTCGGCACGCACGGCCACGGCGCGATCGCCTCCGCGGTGCTCGGCAGCGTGGCACGGTCGCTGCTCCACGCCTCCCGCTGCCCGGTGCTCGCGATCCCGTCCGCCGTCCGCGAGCCCGCCCGCACCGCCTGATCCACGCTGGGCGCTCGCCGCGGCGAGGTCTATCGTGGAGCCGTGAGGCGTCCCCCCGTCCTCGCGCTGCTCGCGGCGCTCGCCGTCGTGGGCGCGCTCGGCGCGCCCTCCGGCCGCGCCGCCTCGTCCCGCCCGCTGCTGGTCGGCGCCGCGCCTGCGCACGAGCCGAGCGACACCGTCGGCGACGGCTTCCGGCGGGTGACCTTCTCCCCGGACGGCGACGGCCGCGACGACGCCGTCACGCTGCGCGTCCGCGCGCCGCAGGGCGACCCGCTGACATTGCGCGTCAACCCGATCTCGCGCGGCGCCTTCACGGTCGCCGGGCCGAACGCCGGCGCAGGTGTGACGACGCTCCGCTGGGACGGGCTGGAGCCGAACGGCAAGCGCTACCCGGACGACTCTTACGCGATCGCCGTCTGCGACACGAAGACGCGCGCGTGCACCCAGGACCGCGTCCTCGCCCACCTGCGCGTGATCACGACGTACGTCGAGAAGCTCGCGACAGGCGTCGACCCGGGCGCGACGCTGCGCGTGAACATCTCCTCCGATCTGGTCGGCCCGTTCTCGCTCGACCTCGTCGCCGTCGGCGACCCCGACGTCGCCGTCGGCTCCGCGACGGCCGCCCGGCCCGGGTGGACGAGCTTCACGGTGCCGAGCGTCCCGCACGGCGGGCTCTGGCTGCTCCGCGTCCGCGACGGGTCCGCCGTGGACCACTTCCCGATCGTCGTCCACCAGCCGTCGCTCGCTCTCGACGACCCGCCCGCGCACACCGCGCTCGTCGTCTATCCCTGGCTCACCTGGCGCGCGTACGACATCTTCGACCAGAACCGCGACGGGATCCCCGACAGCTGGTACTCGCACCCGAGCAACCCGGTCGACCCGCTCTACGGGCCGTTCGAGATCGCGCCGAAGACGGCAGCCGCCGAGGGCCGGGAGCCGAACCCGCTCAGCCAGGACGCGTTCGCGCAGTGGCTCGCCGAGCACAAGCTCGTCGCCCAGCACGTGACCGACGTCGAGCTCGCGAGCCTCCCGGCCGGCGTGATCGCGAAGTACGCGACCGTCGTCTTCGAGGGCCACACCGAGTACTACCTCCATGCCGAGTACGAGAAGATGCTCGCGTACCGGAACGCGGGCGGCAGGCTCTACTTCTTCCAGGGGAACCCGTTCTACGGCCAGGCGCAGATCGTCGGCGACCAGGTCTGGCGGCGCTCGTACCGCTACCGGACGCCGCAGCAGTCCGACTTCGGATTGACCGGTGTCGGCTTCCGCGCGTGCTGCTGGCCAGCGTCGATCGTGCCCGTCTACCATCTCGCCGCGGGGGCGGTCGAGCGGCTGCCGTGGGCGTTCACGGGCACCGGGCTCCACGACGGCGACCCGTTCGGCGTCGCGGCAGGCGAGGTCGACACGACCGACGCGAAGCTTTCGCCGGCCGGCACGTTCGCGCTCGCCAGGGCGACCGTCCCGAAGTACGAGCCGACGAGCGAGAAGGAGACGCTCGGCTACATCGGCTCGAAGCCGATCCCGTACGAGCCGTCCTGGGTGAAGCCGCGGCGGATCGTGATCGCGTACACGAAGGCGGGCTCCGGCGAGGTGTTCGCGTGGGCGAACACGGGCTTCCTGAAGACGGTCCGCTTCGGCGGCTACGGGATGACGGCGCACGAACGGGCGCAGCTCGACCGCGTTGCGTTCAATGTGTGGGAGTGGTTCGTTCGCTGAGCTGGCTCGCGCTGGCGGCCGTGGCGGCCGCGTTCTCGGGCGGCGGCGCGCCGCCGGTCGCGCTCGCCCCCGCCGCCGGGCACCGGATCGCGGGGATCGGGCTCGACCGCGACTGGCTCGCGGTCGCCGAGGACGCGACGGGCTCCGGCTGCGCGCGCGTGGAGCTGGTGCGGCTCCCGGCGACGACCGGACGGACGCTGACGACGGCGTCGGGGCCGACCTGCGCGCTGCACGGCGAGTTCTGGTCGTCGCGGCCGGTCGCGAACGCGCTCCAGACCGTGGTCTGGGTCGTGCGGCGCGGCGGCATGGCCGAGGCGGTCGAGGCCAAGAAGGGCATGCCCGAGACGGCGCTCGTCACGCAGCGCGGCATCGGGGGACCGCGCGGCCCCTTCCTCGGCCCGGTCGTCGGCACGAACTGGCTGACGCTCTTCGGCGCCTACACGCGCGGGATGGACGGGAAGCTCGTCGGCGGCGCGATCAGCGGCAACGATCGGGAGCTCTGGGCCGACGACGGGACGCCGGTCCCTACCGGGCTCGACGACCAGGAGCACGCGGTCGCGGTCGGCGCCGACGGCTCGATCGCGATGTGGCAGGCGCACGGCGCGCGCTACGGCCGCGTCGCCGACGCGCACGCGCGCACCGCCGCGCTCGACGCGGGCCGCGTCTACGTCCTCCGCTCCGACGCGCCGCGACTCGACGTGCGGCTCCTCTCCGGAAAGCTCGTCCGCTCGTGGCCGGTCGCGCGCAGCGCGCTGCCGCTGCTCGACGTCGCCGGCTCGACCGCCGTCTACTGCGTCGGCCGCGACGTCCACGAGCTCGACGTGGCGACCGGCGGCGACCGCGTCGTCGCGACGGCGCCGGCCCGGCTCCTCGACGCGCAGGTCGAGCGCGGCTGGCTCGTCTACGCGACCGCGGCGAAGGTCTACGCAGTCCGCCGCTAGCGGCGGTGCAGGTACGCGGGCGCCTGCGCCACGCGCCAGTCGTAGCGGCCGAGACCGTCCTCGTTGTACTCCGCGACCGTGACCGTCCCGCCCGCGCCGACGCGGACGACGAGCGCCACGTGCCCTTCCGGCTCGTCGGCGCTCGCCGGCCACCAGGCGACGTCGTGGACGTGCGGCGTGTGCGTCACCACGAATCCAGCCCGCGGCGCGTAGCGCCTCCAGAGGGACGCGTCGCCGCGGCCGGGGAAGCCGAAGTCCCACCAGGTGAGCCCGAGCTTCCACGCGACGTAGTCGGTGCAGTTGCGGTAGTCGAAGCCGCGGGAGCTGATCGTCGACCAGCGTCCGCCAGCCTCGTAGCCCCACTGGAACCGCGGGCACGCGCCGGCGAGCCTGCCGGTGGCGCGACAGCGTGCGGCGGCGTTCGGGTAGCCGCCCGTCCCGGCCGCGGCGGAACCGGCCGCGAGCGCGAGCGCGGCGAGGACGACCAGTGCGATTCGGCGCACCATCGGGCGAGCGTAGCCTCCCCCGCGGCGATCCGGGACGGCCCCGATCCGCCGCGTGCGGAGGCGTCCTAGCCTCGATCCGTGGCGTACCGGACGATCATCGAGCCGTTCCGGATCCACTCGGTCGAGCCGCTCCGCCTGACCAGCGAGGAGGAGCGGCGCCGCGCGCTCGAGGCCGCGGGCCGGAACCTCTTCGGCCTGGACGCGGCGGGCGTCCTGATCGACCTGCGCACCGACTCGGGTACCGGCGCGATGTCGCGCGACCAGTGGGCGGCGATCCAGCACGGCGACGAGAGCTACGCCGGCTCCCCGTCGTGGTTCGTCTTCCTCGAGGCCGTGCAGGAGCTGTTCCCGTTCCGGCACGTGATCCCGACGCACCAGGGCCGCGCCGCCGAGAAGATCCTCTTCACCGCGCTCGGCGGGCCGGGCAAGGTCGTCCCGAACAACACTCACTTCGACACGACGCGCGCGAACGTCGAGTTCAGCGGCGCCGAGGCCGTCGACCTGCCGATCCCGGAGGCGCTCGAGCCCGCGAACCGGCACCCGTTCAAGGGGAACGTCGACCTCGGAGCGCTCGCCCGGCTGCTCGAGGAGCGCGGCGCCGACGTTCCGGTCGCCATGGTCACGATCACGAACAACTCCGGCGGCGGCCAGCCGGTGTCGCTGGAGAACCTGCGCGGCGTCCGCGAGCTCTGCGACCGCCACGGCGTCCCGCTCTTCCTCGACGCCTGCCGCTTCGCGGAGAACGCCTGGTTCGTCCGGGAGCGGGAGGAAGGCCAGGGCGGACGCGACGTGCGCGCAATCGTCCGCGAGTTCGCCTCGCTCGCCGACGGGATGACGATGAGCGCGAAGAAGGACCCGCTCGCCAACATCGGCGGCTGGCTCGCGTGCGACGACGACGCGCTCGCGGCGCAGTGCCGGACGCTGCTCGTGCTCACCGAGGGCTTCCCGACCTACGGCGGGCTCGCCGGCCGCGACCTGGAGGCGATCGCGCAGGGCCTGCGCGAGGCGGTCGACCACGAGTACCTGCGCTACCGGATCCGCTCCACCGGCTATCTCGGCGACGCCCTCCGGGGCGCGGGGATCCCGATCGTCGAGCCGGTCGGCGGGCACGCCGTCTACCTCGACGCGCGTGCGCTTCTCCCGCACATTCCGCCGCTCGAATACCCCGGCCAGGTGCTCGCGTGCGAGCTCTACCTCGCGGGCGGCGTGCGCGGCTGCGAGATCGGCACCGTCATGTTCGGCCGTCACCCCGACGGCAGCGAGGCGCCGGCCGCGATGGACCTCGTCCGGCTCGCGATTCCGCGGCGCACGTACACGCAGAGCCACGTCGACTACGTGATCGAGGTCTGCGAGGAGGTGGCCCGCCGCGCGCCGTCGCTGCGCGGCCTGCGGATCGCCGAGGAGCCGGAGGCACTGCGCCACTTCACGGCGCGCTTCGCGCCGATCGTCTAGCGTCTTGACTGTCCGGTGACTGGACGGTATCGTCCCGGCCATGCCCGAACTCGACACCGCAGACGACATCGTCCTCCCCGCGCTGCTCCGGCACGCGCGCAGCGCCTACGCCCACGCGATCCGCAGGCGCCTCCACTCCTCCGGCTACGACGACCTCCCGCGCAACGGCGCCTACGTCCTCGGCGGGATGGTCAACCACGACGGCAGCCCCGCCGACCTGATCCGGCAGCTGCGCGTCTCGAAGCAGGCGGCGAGCCAGCTCGTCGACACGCTCGTCCTGCGCGGCTACCTCGAGCGGACGACCGACCCCGACGACCGCCGGCGGACGGTTCTCACCGCCACCGAGCGCGGGGAAGGCGCGGCATCGGAGGTACGGGCCGGCGTGCTCGAGGTCGACGCCGAGCTGGAGAAGCGGCTGAAGCCGGCCGGCGTGAAGGCGCTCCGCGCCGGGCTCGTCGCGCTCCTCGACATCAACGACGGCTACGAGGCAGGCGCTCCGGGCTAGAGGCTAGTGCCCGTTGTAGGAGAAGTGCATGTAGTCCTTGGTCGAGCCGGTCCAGGCTCCCGCCCAGCCCCAGCCGACCGACGCGAAGAGCCGCACCACCGCCGGCGTCACCATCCCCGGCCGGACGCGCGAGCGGTTCATGTAGGAGACGGCGAGCGGGTCGCGCGTCTGGCCGCAGCCGACGTACGGGTTCTCGAGCGGGTTGATGTCGACCGCGAGCCCGTAGGCGTGGTTCGACCACGAGCCGGTGCGCCCGCCGGTGCACGGCGAGGCGGCCGCCTGCCGGCACTCGAACGAGGCGGTCGTGTCGCCGTCCTTCGGGTACGGCCCGCCGTAGGTGTCCCGGAAGTTCATGTGCCGGATCGGGAAGCGCATCCGGTAGAGGCCCTTGAAGACGCGCCGGAGCTTCGAGGCCGCCGACTTGTTGACGAGGATCTGGCCGAGATGCGTCTTGTGGTCGAAGCCGTAGAACTTCACCGTCAGGACGCGGAGCTGCGAGTACCCGACCGGACAGCCGCGCCGGTAGTTGCCGGACTCCGTCACCCACTTCTTCTGGGTCGGCGTCGGCGCCTTGATCGTCCACGCCTGGCTCGAGCCGAGGGACGCGACGGCGAGGGCGACTGCGAGGAGCACGCGCACGGTTCAAGTATTCCCCTGCTCCCCGCAGCCGCAAGCCTGCTTTACACCGCGATGACGAGCTTCCCCTGGACGCCGCCGCGATGGAAGTCGCGCAGCGCCTCGCCGACCCGGTCGAGCTCGTAGCGCCCGCTGACGGTCGGCTTCAGCTGCCCGTTCTCGATCAGCCCGCGCAGGAACTCGAGGTCGGCGCGGTTGCCCTTGGCCATGAAGAAGACGCAGCGCCTGCGCGAGAACCTGCCGCCCAGCCAGGTCCTGGCGATGTGGGCGAGCGGCCCGATCGGGCCCCTGCCCGGCGCTCCGATCAGCACGAGCGTCCCCTCCGGCTCGAGCACGCGCGCCCGCGCCCGGAACGACTTCGTCCCGCCGCAGTCGAGGATCAGCGCGAACCGGTCGTCGAGCTTCGTGAAGTCCTCGCGCGTGTAGTCGAGGACGCGGTCGGCGCCGAGCTCGCGGATCCGCTCGACGCTCGCCGTGGAGGTCACGGCCGTGACCTCGGCGCCGAGCGCCTTCGCGATCTGGACGGCGAGATGGCCGACCCCGCCGCCGGCGCCGTTGACCAGCACCTTCTGGCCCGGCTCGAGCCGCCCGTGGTCGCGCAGGCCCTGCAGCGCGGTGACCGCGGCGATGGGAACGGCCGCGGCTTCCTCGAACGAGAGGTTCGCGGGCTTGCGGCCGATCGCGTCGCGGGAGCAGAGGTACTCCGCGTAGGCGCCGCTGCGCAGGCCGTAGACCTCGTCGCCCGGACGGAAGGTCGGCTCGTCCTTCCCGACCGCCTCGACCACGCCCGCGAAGTCGCCTCCGAACAGCGGCTCCTTCGGGCGCCGCAGCCCGCCCGCCGACAGCCGCGCGAGCGGCATGCTCCCCAGCGCGTAGAAGTCGGACGCGTTCACCGAGCTCGCGTGCACGCGCACGAGCACCTGGTCGTCGTCCGGCGTGGGCTTCTCGACCTGCTCGACACGCACGACGTCCGGAGATCCGTACCGCCGCCTGACCGCTGCCCTCATCGTCGTCATCTCCCTCCTCCTACTTACGATGTAAGGCAGGCTACACTTACGTTGTAAGTGAAGTCAAGCGCCCGCCCTCCTCTCTCCCGCGACCGCGTCCTGCGCGCGGCGGTCGCGCTGGCCGACGCGCACGGCATCGACGCGATCGCGATGCGCCGGCTCGGACAGGAGCTCGGCGTCGAGGCGATGTCGCTCTACAACCACGTCGCCAACAAGGACGATCTCCTGGACGGGATGCTCGACCTGGTGCTGGCAGAGACGGAGCCGCCGTCGCACGAGCTCACGTGGGACCAGGCCGTCCGCGCGAGCGCCCTCTCGGTGCACGCGGCGCTGACGCGGCATCCGTGGGCGGTGCACCTCCTGCTCGGCGCGCGGGTCCTCCCCGCGCGGCTCGCCTACATGGACTCGCTCCTGCGCGAGCTGCGCGAGGCGGGCTTCTCGGCGGACACGACCTACCACGCGTACCACGTCCTCGACGGCCACATCTTCGGCTTCTCGCTCTGGGAGGCGACGCACCGCTTCACGCCGGAGCAGGAGGCGTCGCTCTCGACGCTGTTCGAGGACGTGATCACGGAACAGGCCTATCCCGACCTCCACGAGCACGGCCGCCGGCACTTCGAGGCGGGGCCGCACCGCGACGTGAGCGCCTTCGAGTACGGGCTCGACCTGATCCTGGACGGGCTCCGCAAGCTGCACGCGCGCGAGGCGCGCGGCGGCTAGGCGAACACATTGTCGATTCCGCCGCCGCGCGTTCGTCGTCCGTGCGTCAGGCTGGAGTCACGACGAGAGGAGCGAGATGAAGTACCTGCTGCTGGTGTGCTGGGACGCGGAGCGGATGAACGCGCAGGAGGAGCCGAAGCCGGAGCCGGGCGCCGCACCCGAGGAGGACGAGGGCTTCCCGTGGGTCGACGACCTGCGGGCGCAGGGCAAGTGGCTGATCGGCGACCAGCTCGCCCCGGTACGGCGCGCGCGGACGGTGCGCAGGCGCGACGGCAAGCTTCTCGTCACCGACGGCCCGTTCACGGAGACGAAGGAGGCGATCGGCGGCTTCGACCTGATCGAGGCGGAGAGCCTCGACGAGGCGATCGAGATCGCGTCTGCCCATCCGATCGCCGAGTTCGGGACGATCGAGGTGCGCCCGCTCTGGGGGAACTGAGCGCGCCGCCCGGCCCGGATCGTCTCCGGGCCGGGCGGGCGTGCGACTACTTCTTGCGGTAGTGCAGGACGCGGCTGAAGCCGCCGAGGTAGCCCTTGCCTGCCTCGTTCACGCTCAT
>DASZYW010000207.1:0-3941 GCA_035545195.1 Gaiellaceae bacterium | reverse complement strand
CGCAGCGACCCGGACGGGCCGAAGGGCGACTGGTACGTCTGGTCGGACACCGACGAGCGCTACCAGGACGCGCGGATCATCTTCGTCGACTCGGAGCCGTCCAACTGGACGTTCGACCCGGTGCGCGGCCAGTACTACTGGCACCGCTTCTTCTTCCACCAGCCCGACCTGAACTTCGACAACCCCGAGGTGCAGGAGGCGATGCTCGACGTCCTCCGCTTCTGGCTCGACCTCGGGATCGACGGCTTCCGGCTCGACGCCGTGCCGTACCTGTACGAGCGCGAGGGGACGATCGGCGAGAACCTCCCCGAGACTCACGCGTACCTGAAGCGCGTCCGGGCCGAGGTCGACGCCCGCTACCCGGACCGCGTCCTGCTCGCCGAGGCGAACCAGTGGCCGGAGGACGTGGTCGAGTACTTCGGCGACGGCGACGAGTGCCACATGGCGTTCCACTTCCCGGTCATGCCGCGCATGTTCATGTCGCTCCGCCGCGAGGACGCGACGCCGATCTACGAGATCCTCGCGCGCACGCCCGGGATCCCGGACAACGCGCAGTGGGGCCTCTTCCTGCGCAACCACGACGAGCTGACGCTCGAGATGGTGACCGACGAGGAGCGCGACTACATGTACGCGGAGTACGCGAAGGACCCGCGGATGAAGCTCAACGTCGGCATCCGGCGCCGCCTCGCGCCGCTCCTCGACGGCGGCCGCGACGAGATCGAGCTGATGCACGCGATCCTCTTCTCGCTGCCAGGTTCCCCTGTCCTCTATTACGGGGACGAGATCGGCATGGGCGACAACGTCTACGTCGGCGACCGCGACGGGGTGCGCACGCCGATGCAGTGGTCGGGCGACCGCAACGCCGGCTTCTCGCGCGCCGACTGGGCGCAGCTCTACTCGCAGCCGCTGATGGACCCGGTCTACGGCTTCCAGGCGGTGAACGTGGAGGCGCAGCTCCGCACGCCGACCTCGCTGCTCCGCTGGATGCAGCGGTTCATCGCGCTGCGCAAGGAGCACCCGGTCTTCGGGCTCGGCACCTACGAGCCGTTGCGCTCGGAGAACCAGCGGATCTTCAGCCACGTCCGCCGCTACGAGGACGACATCGTGCTCTGCGTCCACAACCTCGCGAACTCCGCCCAGGCCGTCCAGCTGGACCTCGGGCGCTTCGCCGGTATGGTCCCCGTCGAGATGCTCGGCCAGACGGCCTTCCCGCCGATCGGGGAGCTGCCGTACCTGCTCACCCTCGCGCCCAGAGGGTTCTTCTGGTTCCAGCTCCGGGGGGAGGAATGACCGTGTTCGACCCGTCCGTCCTGATCGACTACGTGACCCGCCAGCGCTGGTACGGGTCGAAGTCCCGCACCGTCGTCGACGCCCAGGTGCTCGACACCGTGGAGATCCGCAGCACCGAGCCGACGCTCTCGCTCGCGCTCGTCGAGCTGCGCTACGACACCGGCGTCCACGACCTCTACCAGCTGCTCGTCACCGCGACCGGCGACGACGTCCGCGTGGACGGCCTCGCCGAGGAGCCGGGCCTCGCGCGGGAGCTCGTGTCGGCGATCAGGGGCGGGCTGACCGTGCAGGGCGACGAGGGGATGCTCGAGTTCAGGGCGGCCGCGGACTACTCCCCGCTGGCGCAGGAGCTCGACGCGATCCGCCTGATCTCGAGCGAGCAGTCGAACACCTCGGTCGTGTTCGGCGACGCGCTGATCATGAAGCTGTTCCGGCGCGTCGAGCCCGGGATCAACCCGGAGCTGGAGATGCTGAGCTTCCTCTGCGAGCGGGACTACCCGAACGTGCCGGCGCTCGGCGGCTGGTACTCCTACAGCGGCGGCCCGCTTGCCGCGACGCTGGGGATCCTGCAGGAGTTCGTGGCCGGCGGCGAGGACGGCTGGGAGCTCGCGCTCGTCGAGATCGGCGACGCGCCCGAGCGCTTCCTCGACCGGCTCGCGCGCCTCGGCGAGGTGACGGGCGAGCTGCACTCGGCGCTCGGCTCCGATCCGAGCGACTCGGCCTTCGCGTCCGAGGAGCCGAGCCCGGAGGCGCTGGGGCTGCTGACCGCGCAGGTGGACGAGGAGATCGCGCGCGTCTTCCTCGACCTGCCCGAGGGCGACGAGCAGCTCGAGCCGATCGTCGGCCGCGGCGAGGAGGTCCGCGAGCAGCTCCGGCAGATGACGCACGCGGGGTCGGTCGGGCGCGTGATCCGGACGCACGGCGACTACCACCTCGGCCAGACGCTCGTCGTCGGCGAGGACTGGGTGATCCTGGACTTCGAGGGCGAGCCCGCGCGGCCGCTCGCCGAGCGGCGGCGCAAGCGCTCACCGCTGCGCGATGTCGCCTCGATGCTCCGCTCCTTCGCCTACGCGGCCAGCGCCGCCCGCATCGTCCGCGGCGTCGAGGTCGCGGACGACTGGGAGGAGCGCGCGCGGGACCGGTTCCTCTCCAGCTACCTCGACACGGTCGACCCGACGCTGATCCCGTCGGGGCAGGCGGCGATCGAGCGCCTGCTCGGCGTGTTCGAGCTGGAGAAGGCGGTCTACGAGCTCCGCTACGAGCTCGACAACCGGCCCGACTGGGTGAAGATCCCGGTCGCCGGGATCCAGCGCCTGATCGAGACGGCGGCCGCGGCGTGACGGTCGAGCTGGGCTCGAACCCGCACGGCGTGCTCGGCGCGCACGAGACGAAGGACGGTGTCGTCGTCCGCGCCTACCGGCCCGAGGCGCAGGCGGTGCGCGTCCAGCCGGCGGGCGTCGAGGCCGAGCTGAAGGACCCGTCGGGGCTCTGGGAGGCGTTGCTCCCGAAGGCGACGCTCCCGCTCGACTACGAGCTGGAGGTCGAGTACGCGGACGGGAACACGTTCACGCTCCGCGACCCGTACGCCTTCCTGCCGACGCTGGGCGAGCTCGACCTGCACCTCGCGATGGAGGGCCGCCACCAGCAGCTGTACGAGCGGCTCGGCGCGCACGTGCGCGAGATCGACGGCGTCACCGGCACCGCGTTCGCGGTGTGGGCGCCGAACGCGCGCTCGGTCGCGGTCGTCGGCGACTTCAACTCGTGGGACGGGCGCCTGCATCCGATGCGCTCGCTCGGCTCCTCCGGGATCTGGGAGCTGTTCGTCCCCGGCGTCGAGAGCGGCACCGCCTACAAGTTCGAGATCCGCACGCAGGAGGGCCGCCTGCGCCTGAAGGCCGACCCGCTCGCCTTCCACACCGAGGTGCCGCCCGCGAACGCGTCGGTCGTCTTCGAGTCGCAGCACGAGTGGCGCGACGACGCGTGGCTGGCGCGCCGGCGCGAGGGCGACCCGCTGCGCGGCCCGCTCACGATCTACGAGGTCCACCTCGGCTCCTGGCGGCGGAACCCGCTCGAGGGCGACCGGCCGCTCACCTACCGGGAGCTGGCTGACGAGCTCGTGGACTACGTCGACGACCTCGGCTTCACCCACGTCGAGCTCCTGCCTGTGATGGAGCACCCGTTCTCCGGCTCGTGGGGCTACCAGGTGACCGGCTACTACGCGCCGACTTCGCGCTTCGGCACGCCGGACGACTTCCGCCACCTCGTCGAGCGGCTGCACGAGCGCGGCATCGGCGTGATCCTCGACTGGGTGCCCGCGCACTTCCCGCGCGACGACTGGGCACTCGCGACCTTCGACGGGACGCACCTCTACGAGCACGCCGACCCGCGGCGCGGCGCGCATCCGGACTGGGGCACGCTCGTCTTCAACCTCGGCCGCACCGAGGTGCGGACCTTCCTGCTCGCGAACGCGCTCTTCTGGCTGCACGAATACCACGTCGACGGCCTGCGGGTCGATGCGGTCGCGTCGATGCTCTACCTCGACTACTCGCGCGCCGAGGGCGAGTGGCTGCCGAACGAGCGCGGCGGCCGGGAGAACCACGACGCCGTCTCGTTCCTCCGCGAGCTGAACGAGGTCGTCCACCGGCGGGTGC
>DASZYW010000206.1:0-3081 GCA_035545195.1 Gaiellaceae bacterium | reverse complement strand
GACGGTGCCGCCGAGCCAGTAGACCGCCGCCGGCATGATCGAGAAGCTCGTCTGGATCGACGCCATCACCCAGCGGCCGGCCATCCGCTGGCGCACCTCGAGATCGGCGAGCCGCAGCGACTCCGACTCGAACCGCTCGGCGAGCTCGCGCGTCCGGCCCATCGTCTTCCCGAGCATGATCCCGCTCACCGAGAGCGACTCCTGCACGAGGCTCGAGATGTCGGCGAGCGACTCCTGCGTCGACTTCGCGATCCTGCGCCGCTCGTTGCCGACGCGCCGCGTGAGCACGACGAAGAACGGGATCAGGGCGAACGCGAAGAGCGCCAGCTCCCAGTTGAGCAGGAGCATGCCGATCACCGTCGCGACCACCGTGGTCAGGCTCGACGTGATGTTCGTGGCCGTGTTCGTGACCACGTTCTGGACGCCGCCGATGTCGTTGTTGATCCGCGACTGCACCTCGCCGGTGCGCGTGCGCGTGAAGAAGGCGAGCGAGAGCCGCTGCAGGTGGCTGAAGACGGCGGCGCGGAGGTCGTGCATCACGCGCTGGCCGACCTGGTTCGAGAGGAGCGTCTGGACGACGCCGAGGACGCCCGAGACGACGGCGATCGCGATCATCCCGCCCGCGTTGACCGAGACGCCGTGCGTGTCCGCGTGCGCGATCGCGACCAGGACGCGCCGGAGCAGGAACGCCGGGACGACTCCGAGCGCCGCGCTGGCGACGATCAGGCCGAGCAGGATCGAGAGCCTGCGCCAGTACGGCGCGAACAGCGGGCCGATCCGGCGGAGGTTCGCACGGCGCACGGCGGGGTCGGACGGGCGCTCCGGCGGAGCCTGGCCGCGGTCGTGGAAGAACATCCCCATCGCGTTCCAGCGTACGTTCTCGGGCAAAGTTCAGGCCGATGCGCATCACGGTCCGGCTCTTCGCAGGTCTCCGCGAGCAAGCGGGCGTCTCCCGGCTCGAGCTGGAGGACGTCCAGCGGGTCGACGACGTGTGGCCGAGGCTCGGTCTCGGCGCCGAGCCGCCGGGCCTCCTCTACGCCGTCAACCGCGAGTACGTCGAGCGCGGACGCGAGCTGGCGGACGGCGACGAGGTGGCGCTGATCCCGCCGGTGTCGGGCGGCGCGTTCCGGATCTCGGCCGACCCGCTCGACGTCGCGGCGGTCGTGCGCGAGGTGGAGCGCGACGAGGCGGGCGGGATCGCGAGCTTCGTCGGCACGGTACGCAGCCGCTCGCGCGGCCGCGAGGTCCTCCACCTCGAGTATGAGGCGTTCGAGGAGATGGCCGAGCCGATGCTGGCGCGGCTCGCCGAGGAGCTGACGGCGAAGCACGGCCTCTCCGCGGTCGCGATCCACCACCGGATCGGCCGCGTCGAGATCGGCGAGGCGTCGGTGGCGATCGCGGTCTCCGCGCCGCACCGCGCCGCGGCGCTCGAGGCGTGCCGCGAGGCGATCGACACGCTCAAGGAGACGATCCCGCTCTGGAAGAAAGAGGTGTACGCGGGCGGCGAGGAGTGGATCGGGAGAGGCTCGTGAAGCGGACGCTGGAGCGGATCGGCGGCGCGGCGGTCGTGATCGGCGGCGCCGCGCTCAAGTGGGGCTTCGTCTTCGTCAAGTTCTTCGGCTTCTTCATCTCCGTCGCGGCCTACTCGCTCTGGTTCGGCAGCTGGACGTTCGCGCTCGGCTTCGTGCTCCTGATCCTCGTCCACGAGCTCGGCCACGCCGCCGAGGCGAAGCGGCAGGGGCTCCACGTCTCGGCGCCGACGTTCATCCCGTTCGTCGGCGCCTATGTCCAGATCCGCCACGCGGCGCTCTCGCCGTGGCGCAACGCGCGCATCTCGCTCGCCGGCCCGCTCGCGGGCGGCCTGGCCGCGGCGGCGGTGTGGGCGTGGGGGTCGAGCCGCGGCTCGGCGCAGCTCGTCGTGCTCGCGAACATGGGCTTCCTGCTCAACGCGTTCAACATGCTCCCGATCGGCTTCCTCGACGGCGGCCAGGTGCTGACTGCGCTGCGGGAGGCGTGGTCGATGCCCGTGATCCGCTTCGAGGGCGCGGTGCCGGTGCAGGCGTTCGCGCCCGACCGCGCCCGCGCGCTCCTGATCGGGACGCTCTACGCGCTGCTCGCCGGCGCGCTGCTCGTAGGGATGATCGCCACGAAGCCGAACGGGGCTCTCTAGTGGAAGACAGACGGATGCTGCAGACGCACCAGCCCGAGGAGGAGCTGGTCGCGCACACCGAGTCGATCGGCCGGGAGTTCCTGATGGGGTTCGAGGCGGTCGAGCGGATCGACCGGCCGGCGGTCTCCTTCTTCGGGTCGGCGCGCGCGCCGGAGGGCTCCGACTCGTACGAGCTGGCGCGGGCGGCGGCGCGGCTGTTCGCGGAGGCCGGCTGGGCGGTCGTCACCGGCGGCGGCCCGGGCGTGATGGAGGCGGCGAACCGCGGCTGCCAAGAGGGCGGCGGCCTCTCGGTCGGGTTCAACATCGAGCTGCCGCACGAGCAGGGCGCGAACCCGTACATCGACATCGGGCTCACCTTCCACCACTTCTACGCGCGCAAGACGATGTTCGTGAAGGCGGCGGAGGGGTTCTGCGTCTTCCCGGGCGGGTTCGGCACCGCCGACGAGCTGTTCGAGTCGCTGACGCTGATCCAGACGGGGAAGGTGCTCGGCTTCCCGGTGGTGCTGATGGGCGAGGAGTACTGGCGGCCGCTGCTCGACTGGGTGCGCGAGCGAGCGCTCCGCGACGGGATGGTCTCGCCGGAGGATCTCGACCTCCTGACCGTGACGGACGACCCTCAGGTGGCGCTCCGCCGCGTGCTGGACGGCTACGCGCAGCTCAACGGCGCGAGCCCGCACGAGCCCGAGAAGCACGACGCGCAGTAATCATTCGCCCGTGGAGCTCCGCGATCTCCCGTCGGTGGACGAGCTGGCCCGCGAGGCGGGCGACCCGCTCGCGGTCGACGCGGCGCGGATCGTGATCGAGCGGGCGCGCGAGGAGATCCGCCTCGGCGCCGATCCGGGCGACCTCGCTGCGCGGCTGCGCGAGGAGCTGGCGGCGGCGCGGACGCCGTCGCTGCGGCGCGTGCTCAA
>DASZYW010000205.1:0-4778 GCA_035545195.1 Gaiellaceae bacterium | reverse complement strand
GGCCCCGGGCGCCTATCCCTACGCTCTGTCCCTAGACTGGCGCCTCGTGTTCGACAGCCTCTCCGACAAGCTACAGGCCGCTCTCGGCGACCTCCGCGGCCGCGGGACGGTCGACGAGGAGGCGCTCTCGCGCGCCATGCGTGAGGTGCGGCTCGCCCTGCTCGAGGCCGACGTCAACTTCGAGATCGTCAAGCAGTTCGTCGCGCAGGTGCGCGAGCGCGCGCTAGGCGCCGACGTCCAGAAGAGCCTCACGCCCGGCCAGCAGGTCGTGAAGATCGTCCACGAGGAGCTCACCGCGCTCATGGGCTCGGGGGACAGCCGGCTCGCCTTCGCGCCGCGCCCGCCGACGACGATCCTGCTCGCCGGCCTCCAGGGCTCCGGCAAGACGACCGCGGCCGGCAAGCTCGCGCTGCTGCTGAAGAACGACGGGAAGAAGCCTGCGCTCGTCGCCGCCGACCTGCAGCGCCCCGCCGCGATCGAGCAGCTGATCCAGCTCGGCGCCCAGGTCGACGTGCCGGTCTACGCCGACGAGCGCGCCGACCCGGTCAAGGCGGTGCGCGACGGCATCGCCCGCGCCGCCGCCGACGGCCGCGACGTCGCGATCCTCGACACCGCCGGCCGCCTGCAGATCGACGAGGCGCTGATGGACGAGCTCGCTCGCGTGCGGAACGAGGCGAAGCCGACCAACGTCCTGCTCGTCCTGGACGCGATGACCGGCCAGGAGGCGGTGAACGTCGCCAGGGCGTTCCAGGAGCGGATCGACTTCGACGGCGTCCTGATGACGAAGCTCGACGGCGACGCGCGCGGCGGCGCGGCGCTCTCCGTGCGCGCGCTTACCGGCCGCCCGATCAAGCTCGCGTCGGTCGGCGAGAAGCTCGACGCGCTCGAGTGGTTCCACCCCGACCGGATGGCCTCGCGGATCCTCGGCATGGGCGACGTCCTGACGCTGATCGAGCGCGCCGAGTCGGCGATCGCCGACGACGAGAAGGAGGAGCTCGAGCGCCGCATGATGCAGGGCGAGTTCTCCTTCGACGACTTCCTCAAGAGCTACAAGATGCTGCGGCGGATGGGGCCGCTGCAGGGCGTCCTGAAGATGATCCCGGGGATGGGCAAGCAGCTGGAGGGCCTCGACCAGGTGAACGAGAAGGAGCTCGCCCGCGTGGAGGCGATCATCCTCTCGATGACCCCGCACGAGCGGCGCGTCCCGCACGTGATCGACGGCTCACGGCGCAAGCGCATCGCCGCCGGCTCCGGCACCTCCGTCACGCAGGTCAACCAGCTGCTCGAGGCCCGCAAGCAGATGGCGAAGATGATGAAGATGGTCGGTTCAGGCACAATGCCGCAGCTTCCGGGAATGGCGGGAGCGAAGGGCTCCGGCGCGCCGCGCCCGAGCGCGACGCGCAAGGCGTCGAGCAAACGGAAGAAGAAAGCGAGAAAGTAGGCAGATGGCAGTCAAGCTCAGGCTGACGCGGGTCGGGTCGAAGAAGAACCCGATCTACCGCGTCGTCGCCGCCGACTCGCGCAGCCCGCGCGACGGCAAGTTCCTCGAGATCGTGGGCCGCTACAACCCGCAGACCGAGCCCTCCCTGATCGACCTCGACGAGGAGAAGGTCCGCGGCTGGCTCGCGAAGGGCGCGCTGCCGACGGAGTCGGTCGCGAAGCTCCTCAAGGCCTCCGGAATCTCGAAGTAAGTGCCCCACCCGGCGGCACATGCTCGCCTCTCGCCCGCGATCACGCGGCGCGCTGCGGTGTCCTCCGTCGCGCCCGTAGTACCGACTACGAGCGCTCTCTGCGTCCTTGCATCGCTTGGTGCTCGCGACCGAGGGATCGAACGGCGCCACCGGGCGGGGCACTGATGGCCGAGCTGCTCGCGGAGCTCGCGCGCCGGCTCGTGGACGAGCCCGACGCGGTGCGCGTCGAGCAGGTCGAGGAGGACGACGGAACCCTCCTCCTGCGCCTCCACGTCGCCGAGGGCGACATCGGCAAGGTGATCGGCCGGCAGGGGCGGCTCGTGCGCGCGCTGCGCACGGTCGTCCGCGCCGCCGGCGTGAACGAGGGTCGCAGGCTCGCGCTCGAGATCGGCGAGTAATGGCGATCGCGACGCTGTACGACGTCCACGGCAACCTCGCCGCGCTCGAGGCCGTGCTGGCCGAGGTGCCCGGGGACGCGACGATCGTGGTGGGCGGCGACGTCGTCGCGGGCGGCGACGCTCCGTCCGAGACGCTGGAGCGGCTGCGCGGGCTCGGCGACCGCGTCCTGTGGCTGCGCGGCAACGCCGACCGCGAGCTGAAGCGCGGCGAGCCCGGCCTCGCTCCGGCCGGCTTCCTCGACGCGACGCGCGACCGGCTCACCGACGAACAGATCGACTTCCTCTACGCGAACCCGCCGACCGTCCGGATCGGCCGCACGCTCTACTGCCACGCGAGCCCGCGCAACGACCTCGACATCTTCACCGAGCGCACGCCCGAGGAGCAGGTCGCGTTCCTGTTCGAGGACGTGGACGCGGACGTCGTCGTGTGCGGCCACACACACGTCCAGTTCGACCGCCAGATCGCGGGCAGGCGCGTCGTCAACTCCGGCAGCGTCGGCTCGGCGTACGAGGACGAGGCCGGCGCGTACTGGACGCTCGACCTCGAGCCGCGGCGCACCGACTACGAGGGGATGCGGCCGGCGGAGACCACGCGCGAGGCGTGGCTCGAGTGGTGCGAGTCGCATGCCGTCCGGGCCTGAGCGCGTCGCGGTCGGCCGCGTCGGCAAGCCGCACGGCCTCGACGGGTCCTTCTTCGTCGAGGGGCCGAGCGAGCGCGCGGACGTGTTCGCCTCGGGCGCGGTCCTCTGGGTCGGCGGCGAGCCTGCGAAGGTCGTGGCGGCGCGGCGCGGCTCCCAGGGCAGGCCTGTGATCCGTCTCGACAGGAGGGTGGAGCGCGGCGCCGTGCTCGAGGTTCCCCGCGACTCGCTGCCCGAGCTCGAGGACGGCGAGTTCTACGCGTTCCAGCTGGTCGGCCTCGCGGTCGAGGAGGAGGGAGGCCGTGCGCTGGGGCAGGTCACGGCGGTTCTCGATTACCCTGCCAACGACGTGCTCGAGCTGGATTCGGGCCTGTCGCTGCCGCTCGTCGAGGCCTGCGTGCGGCAGGTGGATGTCGCAGGCGGACGAATCCTCGTCACGAAGGGCTTCATCGATTGAGACGGCATTGCTGATGCGGATCGACGTCTTCACCCTGGTTCCTCACGCCTACGCCTGGCTGACCGAGCAGCGCCCGATCGCGGGCGTCCTCGGCGGCGAGCTCGAGCTGCGCCTCTTCAACTACCGCGACTCGACGCCGCTGCGCGCCGGGCAGGTCGACGACGAGCCGTACGGCGGCGGCGCCGGAATGGTGCTGCGCGTCGACGTCGTCGCTGCCGCGCTGGACGCCGTCTACGGTGCGGAGCCGTCGCAGCCGGTGATCGCGCTGACGCCGAAGGGCCGGCCGCTGACGCAGGACATGGTGGAGGAGCTGGCCGCCGAGCCGGCGATCACGCTGCTCTCCTCGCGCTTCGAGGGCTTCGACGAGCGGATCGTCGAGCATCTCGCGAGCGACGCGATCTCGGTCGGCCCGTACGTCCTCTCGAACGGCGATCTGCCGGCGATGCTCGTGCTGGACGCGGTCGCGCGGCGGCTACCGGGCGCGCTCGCCGACGGCTCGGGCGAGCTGGAGAGCTTCTCCGCCGAGCTCGACGGCGGCCTCGAGTACCCGCATTACACGCGGCCGCCGGAGTTCCGCGGCTGGCGCGTCCCCGAGATCCTCCTCTCCGGCGACCACGGGCGCATCGAGACGTGGCGCCGCGGGCAGGTCGTGCATCGATGAGGGAGCCGCTCGGCCGTCTCTTGCCCGGCGTCCCGCGGCCGGTGCGGATCGTGCTCGACTGGGTGCTGACGATCGCCGGCGCGATCGCGATCGTGCTCCTGATCAAGGCGTACGCGATCAACCCGTACCGGATCCCGAGCTCGTCGATGGAGCCGACGCTGCACTGCGCCAAGCCGGGCGCCGGCTGCGAGGGCCACTACAGCGACCGCGTGCTCACGAACCGGCTCGTCTACCGCTTCCGCGACCCGAAGCGCGGCGAGATCATCGTCTTCAAGACGCCGCCGGAGGCACAAATCCAGTGCGGTGAGGGCGGCACCTTCGTCAAGCGCCTGGTGGGGCTCCCCGGCGAGTCGGTGAAGGAGGACGAGCACGGCAACATCTGGATCGAGCCGAAGACCGGCACCGGCGACTGGTTCGAGTTGAAGGAGCCGTACATCAGCGCGGACGTGCGCTCCCAGGACGCCGAGCTCCACACCGCCTACCACGACCGCATCTGGAACGTCCCGGACGGCCAGTACTTCTTCATGGGCGACAACCGCGCCGACTCGTGCGACTCGCGCGCGTGGGGCTCGGTGCCGCGCGGCAACCTGATCGGGGAGGTCTTCTTCGTCTACTGGCCTCCGAACCGGCTCGGCTTCCGTTAGCTACCATTCCGCGTCGGCCGGCGGGCCGTCTTTTCATGAGCAACGTCATCCAGGACATCGAACGCGCCCAGCTGCGCAAGGTGCCCCGCTTCAAGGCGGGGGACACCGTCCGCGTCCACTTCCAGGTGATCGAGGGCGCCCGGCGGCGCGTCCAGGTGTTCGAGGGGATCGTGCTCAAGCGGCAGGGCGCGGGCGCGCGCGAGACGTTCACCGTCCGCAAGCAGTCGTTCGGCGTCGGGGTCGAGCGGACGTTCCCGCTCCACTCGCCGAAGATCGAGAAGATCGAGGT
>DASZYW010000204.1:0-7075 GCA_035545195.1 Gaiellaceae bacterium | reverse complement strand
GAGTCCTTCGCGTACGGCGTCCTGCTCGCGCTCGAGAAGCTCGGCGACCTGCCGCCCGGGCTGACGGTCGGGCTCGACGCGATCCTCTAGTCGACGAAGCGGCCGCAGAGCTCGCAGGTCACGGCGTAGCGCTTCACGCCTGACGGCGTCACGGCGATCACGCGCCGCACCGGCCGGTGGCGGCACGCCTGCACCGGAGGCAGGAGCCTCGGCACGGGCGGCAGGTCCGGCATGTGCCGCACCGCGCCGCCGACGGCCGGGCACGCGGCCTCGTGCTCCGCCCAGACGTGGTGGAGCGGCTGGCTCGTGACGGCCATCCAGCCGCACGCCTCGCAGATGATCTCGGGCACCTCTCCAGGATGCCGGAGGGAGGCCCCGGCGCGTCCGGCGCCGACTAGGAGAGCTTGGCCGCGATCGAGACCGGGTTGCCGTCCGGGTCGGCGACGTACGCCAACCGCTCGCCCCACGGCATGTCTGCCGGCTCGCGGAGCACGGCGACGCCGGCCGCCCGCAGCCGCTCGATCTCCGCGTCGACGTCGTCGCAGTAGAGCCAGAGCTCGAAGGCGATGCCCCCGCCGGGGGTGACGCCGAAATGGGCCTCGGGCGCGCCGTGGACGACGAGCCCGAGCTTCGTCCCCCCCTGCTCGAGCGAGACGAACGCCGGCTCGCCCTCCTCGGGCTGCCGGTAGATCTCCGCGAAGCCGAGCAGGTCGCGGTAGAAGGCGAGCGAGGCCGGCAGGTCGCCGGCGTAGACGATCGGGAAGCCACTGCGGAACGGCACGGCCGCATTGTCGCGCATCGCCGCCGCCAAGTAACAGTCTGTTACAAGCTCAGCGGGGGAGTGGGTCAGCGGGATAGGTTCCCTGGATGCCGGGCCAGGCCGCCGAGCTCGTGTTCAACGAGGCGACGAAGCTCTACGAGGGGCGCGAGGAGGCCGCGGTCGACCGGCTCTCGCTCACCGTGCCCGCGGGCGAGATCTGCGTCCTCGTCGGGCCCTCGGGCGGCGGCAAGACGACCGCGCTCAAGCTCGTCAACCGACTGATCTCGCTGACGAGCGGCGACATCCGGATCGACGGCACCTCGATCCTCGAGCAGGACGTCGTCGAGCTCCGGCGCTCGATCGGGTACGTGATCCAGCAGGTCGGGCTCTTCCCGCACATGACCGTGGAGGCCAACATCGGCACCGTGCCGCGCCTCTACGGGCGGCCGCGGTCGTGGATCCGCACACGCTCGGCGGAGCTGCTCGAGCTCGTCGGCCTCGATCCCTCCTACGCGAAGCGCTATCCGGCGCAGCTCTCCGGCGGCGAGCGGCAGCGCGTCGGCCTCGCACGGGCGCTCGCCGGAAACCCGCCGCTGATGCTGATGGACGAGCCGTTCGCCGCGATCGACCCGATCGTCCGCGCGCGCCTGCAGGACGAGTTCATGCGCCTGCACGAGGAGGTGCAGAAGACGGTCGTCTTCGTCACGCACGACATCGACGAGGCGATCAAGGTCGGCGACCGGATCGCGATTCTCAGGCCGGGCGGACGCCTCGCGCAGTACGACACCCCTGCAGCGATCCTCGAGCGTCCCGTCGACGACTTCGTCGCGCAGTTCGTCGGCGCCGACCGGGCGCTGAAGGCGCTCGCGCTGCGGACGCTGGCGGAGGTCGAGCTCGGCCCGCCCGCCGACGGGCCGCGCGTCCCCCGCGACACGACCGTCCGCGACGCGGTCTCCAAGCTGATCGAGACGCGCGCCGACTCGCTCGCGGTCACCGACGACGACGGGAGGATCGTCGGCTCGGTCTGGCTGGAGAAGCTCGTCTGATGGTCGTCGCGGCCGGACCGGTCATCCCCGACTTCGGCTCCGGCTCGTCGTGCGAGGTGAACAACGGCTGGTTCTGCACCGACTGGGTGCACGCGCACTGGGGCGACACGCTGCAGCCGGCGCTGCTCCAGCACGTCGAGCTGTCGGCGATCGCCGTCGCCGTGGGACTCGCGATCGCCTTCGCGCTCGCGCTCGCCGGTTTCCGCTGGCGCCTGCTCGACCCGCCGATCGGCGCCCTCTCGGACTTCCTCTACACGATCCCGAGCCTGGCGCTCTTCCAGCTGCTGGTGCCGCTGACCGGGCTCGGCGTGCTCACGGTCGAGATCGCCCTCGTCTCGTACACGCTCGTGATCCTCTACCGGAACCTGATCGAGGGCCTCCGCAGCGTGCCGGCGGACGTCGTCGAGGCGGCGCGCGGCTCCGGCTTCACGCGCACGCAGACCTTCCTGCGGGTCGAGCTGCCGCTCGCGCTGCCCGCGCTGCTCGCCGGTCTCCGCATCGCGACCGTCTCGACGATCTCGATCGCGACCGTCGCCGCGTTCGTCGTCGCGAAGGGGCTCGGCAACCCGATCTTCATCGCGATCAAGCAGGACAGCTTCAAGACGGAGATCCTCGCGGCGGGCGGGCTGGCGGTCGCGCTGGCGCTCGTCGCCGACGGCCTGCTCGTTCTCGCGCAGCGGGCGCTGACCCCCTGGACGAGGAGGGCGCGCGCGTGACGCTCGCCGAGCAGTTCCACCCGCACACGTTCGTCGACGCCTTCCGCTTCATGGGCGACCACACGGGCCTCCTCCTCTCGAAGGCGGGGGAGCAGGTCGAGCTCTCGGCGGTCGCGCTCGGGATCGCGCTCGTGCTCGCGCTCCCGCTCGGCCTCTGGCTCGGCCACCTCCACCGCGGCCTCTTCCTGGCCGCCGGCGTCGCCAACCTCGGGCGCGCGCTGCCGAGCCTCGTCCTGATCGCGTTCGGGCTGACCGTGCTCGGGATCGGCTTCTGGAACAACACCTTGGCGCTCGTCGTCCTCGCGGCGCCGCCGATCCTGACCAACGCCTACTTCGCGATCGACGGCATCGACCGGGACGCGGTCGAGGCGGCGCGGGGGATGGGCATGACGGGACGCCAGGTGCTGGTGCGCGTCGAGCTCCCGCTCGGCCTGCCGCTCGTGCTCGCGGGCGTGCGCATCGCGGCGATCTTCGTGATCGCGACCGCCACGATCGCGGCGATCGCGGGCGGGGGCGGCCTCGGCGACATCATCGTCAACCAGGCGACGTACGGGCTCTCGGGCGTGATCGCCGCGTCGCTCTGGGTCGCGTTCCTGGCCTTCCTGGCCGCCTTAACGATTTCTGTCGTCCGCCGCGCGGCGTCGCCTAGGCGTATACCCGTCCCGTAGGGTTTCGGGGTACCCGATGGGGAGGAGGACGCAGGTGATTCGCAAGCACAACCGGCGCGCCGCCAAGGCGGCGTTCGCCATCTCGTTCGGAGTCGCGCTTCTCTTGGGCTTTACGGCGGCGGCGCCGGCCGCCCCGAAGACGCAGAAGGCGAAGCCGACGATCGTCGTCGGCAACAAGAACTTCACGGAGGAGTACATCCTCGGCCAGCTCTACGGCCAGGCGCTCGCCGCGAAGGGCTACAAGGTCAAGTACTCCGGCAGCCTCGGGAGCTCCGAGCTCGCCGACACCGCACTGACGAGCGGGAAGATCGACCTCCTGCCCGAGTACACCGGCGTGATCGTCCTCGACATCGCCAAGGAGAAGTCGCCGAAGTCCGCGATGGCGACCTTCGAGGCCGCGAAGAAGTTCGAGGCCAAGCGCGGGTTCGCCGTCCTGAACCCGACGCCGTTCTACGACGCGGACACCGTCGCCGTGCTCAAGGCGACGGCGGCGAAGTACCACCTGAAGACGATCGCCGACCTGAAGAAGGTCGGCTCGTGGACGTACGCCGGCTACCCCGAGTGCGACAAGCGCATCACGTGCCTGCTCGGGCTGAAGCAGATCTACGGGCTGAAGAAGGTGAAGTTCGTCCAGATCGGGGGCCTGAGCGTCGAGCAGCTGCTCGACCAGAAGAAGGCGCTCGGCGGCGACATCTTCTCGACCGAGGCCGCGTTCGCGACCGGGAAGTACGTCGCCCTGACCGACACGAAGCACATCTTCGGCTTCCAGAACGTGGCGCCGATCGTCTCCAAGAAGACGCTCGCCGCCGGCGGGATGGAGCTCGAGGACACGATCAACGCCGTCTCGAAGAAGCTGACGATCGCGGCGATGATCGCGATGAACAAGGCCGTCGACGTCGACAAGAAGACGCCGAAGGCCGTCGCCGCGGCCTTCCTCAAGGCGAACGGGCTCGGGTAGTTGAAGGTCGTCGTTCTCGGCGGAGGGTCGACCGGCGAGCACTTCGTCGGCGCCCTCCGCCGGTACGACAGCGCGGCGGAGGTGACGCTCGTCGAGCGGCGCCTCGTCGGCGGCGAGTGCTCGTACTACGCGTGCATGCCGACGAAGACGATGCTGCGCGCGGTCGAGCTCGCGGCGTCGCTGGAACGGGCGCCGGGCCTGGAAGCCGAGCGTGTCGCGCCCGAGGGCGTCTGGTCGTGGCGCGACTGGATGACGAGCGACTGGTCCGACGAGGGGCAGCTCCACTACCTCGAGGACTGGAACTGCCGGCTCGTGCGCGGCGACGCGCGCGTCGTGCGTCCCGGGGTGGTCGCCGTCGGCGACGAGGAGCTGGAGTTCGACCGGCTCGTCGTCGCGACCGGCTCCGAGCCGCTGGTGCCGCCGGTGCCGGGCCTGGACGAGGTCGACGCCTGGACGAACCGCGAGGCGACGAGCACGCACGCGATCCCGGAGTCGCTGCTTGTGATGGGCGGCGGGCCGGTCGGTGCGGAGCTCGCGCAGTTCTTCTCCCGCATGGGCTCGCGGGTCACCGTCGTCGAGCGCGGGCCGCGCCTGCTCGGGCGCGTCCACGCGGACGCGGGCGACCTGATGACCGAGGTCTTCCGCGCCGACGGGATCGACGTGCGGCTGGACGTCGGCGTCGAGCGCGTGGAGCCGGGCGTCCGCGCGCACCTCTCGGACGGCTCGGTGCTCGAGGCGGAGCGGCTGCTCGTCGCGACCGGCAGGCGCATCACGGCGGGCGAGCTCGGGCTCGAGCACGTCGGCGCGACCGTGCACGAGCGCGGGCACGTCGTCGTGGACGAGCGCTGCCGCGCCGCAGAGAACGTGTGGGCGATCGGCGACGCCAGCGGCGTCGCGCTCTTCACCCACGTCGGCAAGTACCAGGCGCGCGTCGCCGCCGCGGACCTCGCCGGACGCGACGTGAAGGCGGACTACCGCGCGATCCCGGCCGGGATCTTCACCGACCCCGAGGTGGGCACGGTAGGGCGGACCGACGGCGACGGCCTCGTCTCGGTGCGCTACGAGTTGAGCGGGGTGCCGCGGCTCTCGACGTACGAGAAGCCGGCGCGGCACGGCTTCCTGCGCCTCTTCGCCGACCCGGAGCGGCGCGTCCTTGTCGGCGCGGTCTGCGTCGGCCCGCAGGCGGCGGAGTGGCTCGGCCAGCTGACGCTCGCGATCCGCGCCGCGGTGCCGGTCGAGACGCTGCTGGACACGATCCAGCCGTACCCGACCTTCTCCGAAGGCGTCTTCTTCGCCGTGCAGGAACTCGCCCAGGCGCTGTCGTAGACTCTCAGCAGGTGCTCGGCCAGGTCCTGACCGCGATCGTCACGCCGTTCCGGGCGGACGGCTCGGTCGACGTGGAGAAGTTCCGGGAGCTCGCGACGCACCTCGTCGACCACGGCTCCGACGGGCTCGTCGTCTCCGGGACGACCGGCGAGAGCCCGACCCTCTCCGACGAGGAGAAGCTGGAGCTGTTCGCCGCCGCGGTCGAGACGGTCGGCGACCGCGCGACCGTGATCGCCGGCACCGGCACCTACGACACGCGCCACTCCGTCCACCTGACCGCGCGCGCGAACGAGCTCGGCGTGGACGGGTTCCTCGTCGTCACGCCCTACTACAACAAGCCGCCGCAGCGGGCGATCGTCCGCCACGTCGAGGAGATCGCCGCCGCCACCGACAAGCCGATCGTCTACTACAACATCCCGGTGCGCGTGGTCGTGAACGTCGAGCCGGCGACGATGGCGCGGCTGGCGGAGATCGAGAACGTCGCCGCCGTCAAGCAGGCGCACGGCGACCTCGACGAGGCGCGCTTCATCGCGCAGGAGACGCGGCTCGCCCTCTACTCCGGCGACGATCCCGTCACCCTCGACTTCCTCGAGCTCGGCGCTGTGGGCGTGGTCTCCGTCACCGCCCACGTCTGGGGCGACCGGATCAAGGAGATGGTCCGCCGCCACGCCGAGGGCGACGTGGACGGCGCGCGGGCGATCCACGAGGAGCTGGCGCCGGCGTACGACCTGCTCCGGATCCAGACGAACCCGATCCCGATCAAGGCCGCGCTGAACGTGCTCGGCCACGGCGTCGGCGGCTACCGGCTGCCGATGGTCGACCCGACCGAGGACGAGCTGACGAAGATCCGCGCCTGCCTCGAGCGCGGCGGCGTCCTCCAGCCGGTCTAGGCGACGCGGTCGACACGGCCCGGCGCGGCGGCATCCCTAGACTCCCCTGAGCATGGGCGTCTGCCGCATCATCCCGCTGGGCGGCCTCGGAGAGGTCGGGAAGAACATGACCGTCTACGAGGCGGAGGGCTCGATCGTCGTCGTCGACGCCGGGCTCGCCTTCCCGCGCGACGAGCACCTCGGCGTCGACCTCGTCCTGCCGGACTTCTCGTACCTGCGCGACCGGGAGGAGATGATCCGCGCCGTCGTCCTCACCCACGGCCACGAGGATCACGTCGGCACGCTCCCGTACCTGATGCGCGAGGTGCGCGTGCCGCGCGTGATCGCGACCCGCCTGACCCTCGCGCTCGTCAAGTCGAAGCTCGACGAGCACGGCCTCCTGCGCGAGGCGGAGCTGCAGGAGCTGATGCCGGGCGACGACCCGGTCCAGCTCGGCCCGTTCCGGATCGAGCTGATCCGCGTGGCGCACTCGATCCCGGACGCCGCCGCCGTCGTGCTGGAGACTCCCGGCGGGCGCTGCGTCCACACCGGCGACTACAAGCTCGACCACACGCCCGTGGACGGGCAGCGCACCGACGTCGGCAGGCTCGCGGACGTCGGCAACCGCGGCGTCGACCTCCTGCTCGGCGACTCGACGAACGCGGAGCGGCCCGGCTTCACCGAGTCGGAGCGCGTCGTCGGCGAGGCGTTCCGCCAGATCATCCCGCACCG
>DASZYW010000203.1:0-6742 GCA_035545195.1 Gaiellaceae bacterium | reverse complement strand
TCGCCGAGCAGCCGGCGGCCTTCGTCGGGGTTCGCGGCCTTGAAGTCGAGCGCCTTGAGGATCTTCTCCTCGCTCTTCGCGCCGAGCCCGGCCAGCCGGCGGAGCCGCTGCACCTCGGCCGCCTCGCGCAGCTCGTCGATCGTCGTCACGCCGAGCTCCCGCCAGATGCGCGCCGCCGTCTTCGGACCGAGCCCGGGCAGCCGCATGAACTGCACGACGCCGGCCGGGATCGTGTCGACGCGTTTCGCGAGCGCCTCGATCGTGCCGGTCTCGACGATCTGGACGACCTTCTCCTCGATCGTCTTGCCGATGCCCTGCAGCTCCTTCGCCTTGCCGTCGAGCGCGAGCTGCGCGATCGACCCGGAGGTCTCCCGCATCCGCGTCGCGGCACGGCGGTAGGCGATCACGCGGAACGAGTCGGCGCCTTCGAGCTCCAGCAGGTCGGCGAGGAGGTCGAACTGGTCGGCGACCTCGGCGTTTCGCGGGAGCGCGGCCACGTTCCGATCTTATTCCGCGCCTCGCGGGCTACCGTGCGCCCGTGCCCGCCGTCGTCTGCCTCCCGACCTACAACGAGCGGGACAACGTCGAGCCGATGCTGCGCACCCTGAACGCGCTCGGGATGCGCGTGCTCGTGATCGACGACAGCTCGCCGGACGGCACCGGCGAGGCGGCCGACCGGCTCGCCGAGGAGCTCGACGGCGTCTCCGTGCTCCACCGGCCGCGCAAGGAAGGACTCGGCCCCGCGTACGTCGCCGGCTTCCGCGCGGCGCTCGCGACGGACGCCGACTACGTGCTCGAGATGGACTGCGACTTCTCCCACGACCCCGACCTGGCGCCGCGGCTGGTCGCGGCCTGCGAGGCGGGCGCCGACCTCGCGCTGGGCTCCCGCTACGTCGCCGGCGGCGGCACGCGCAACTGGGGGCTCGTGCGCAGGCTCGTCTCCCGGCTCGGCTCGCTCTACGCGCGGCTCGTCCTCGGCGTGGGAGTCCGCGACCTCACGGGCGGCTTCAAGTGCTACCGCCGCGAGGCGCTCGCCCGGCTCGACCTGGACGCGATCCGCTCGCGCGGCTACCTGTTCCAGATCGAGACGACCTACCGGATCCTCCAGAGCGGAGGCCGCGTTGTCGAGGTGCCGATCGTCTTCTACGACCGCGTGATCGGCGCCTCGAAGATGAGCCGCGGAATCGTGCTCGAGGCGATCCTGGGCGTACCGCGGCTGCGTTTCCGGGGCTAGGCTCCGGACCGTGAGAGAGCTCGAGGCCACCGACTGGGACGTCGCCGTGCTCGGCGCCGAGCGCCCCGTCGTCGTCGACTTCTGGGCGCCGTGGTGCAGGCCGTGCAAGGCGATTCGGCCCTTCCTCGAGGAGCTGGAGCAGGAGTTCGCGGAGCGCGTGGACTTCTGCGGGGTCGACATCGACCGCTTCCCGGAGGTGGCGGCGCGCTACGAGGTGCTCTCGATCCCGACGGTGATCCTCTTCGCCGACGGCGAGCGCCAGGAGACGGTGGTCGGCGCGCGGCCGCGAGCCCACTTCGAGGAGAGGTTCGGCGCCTGGCTCACAGGAAGTGCTCCCAGCCCGACAGCTGGACCGGCCGTCCGCCCCGCGTGAAGCCGACGCCCGATCCTTCCTCGACGCGGCCGATCGCGGCGAAGCCGAGCGCGTCGGGCGTCGTCGCGAGCAGCTCGTAGTCCTCGCCGAACGCGAGGTCGTCGACCGACGCGCCCGCGGCGAGCGGGACGCGGTCGAGGTCGATCTCCAGCCGGACGCCGGAACGCGCCGCCAGGTGGCCGGCGTCGCGGCCGAGCCCGTCCGAGATGTCGAGCATCGCAGTCGCGGCGGCGGCGAGCCTGCGGCCCTCCTCGAGCCGGAGCGGCGGCCGGACGAGCCGGCCCTCGCGGAACGCGGCGCCCGAGGCTCCGAGCGGGCCGGTGACGACGACGAGGTCGCCGGGGCGCGCTCCGGCCCGGCCGGGGACGCGCTCGCTGCGGCCGAGCGCGGTCACGCTCAGAAAGACCGCGTCGGCGCGCGTGGTGTCGCCCCCGCGTACGGGGACGCCCGCCTGGTTCAGGCCCTCGTAGAGCGCGACCACGTCGTCGACGTGCGTCGCCGGCGGCAGCCCGAGCGAGACGATCAGCGCGAGCGGCTCGGCTCCCGACGCGGCGAGGTCGCTCAGGTTCACGGCCGCGGCGCGGAAGCCGAGGTCGCGCCACGAGAGCAGGTCGAACCGGAAGTGCACTCCCTCGACGAGCGCGTCCTGAGTCACGACCAGGCCGTCGACGACCGCGACGTCGTGCTCGATCCCCGAGACGAAACCGCCCTGCTCGAGCAGGCCGAGCAGCCCGAACTCGCCGAGCTCGGCCAGCTTCACAGCTCGCTGATCCTCACCCGCTCGCCGAGCGTGGCCGGGTCGAGCGCCGCGAGCGCGTCGTAGAGCCGCGCGTGGAAGGTGCCTGGGCCTTCTGCGCCGGCGGCCGCGTCCTCGGCGGCGACGCCGTAGGCGGCGAGCGCCTCCGCGGCCGCCTCGAGCGGCGCGTCCGGCTTCGCCGCGAGGAAGCACCCGGTCAGCGCCGTCGAGATGCAGCCGGTGCCGGTCACCGCGGCCAGGAGCGGGTGCCCGTTCGCCACCGCGAGCACGCGCTCGCCGTCCGACACGTGGTCGACCGGCCCGGTCACGGACGCGACGACGCCGAGCCGGCGCGCCGCCTGGAGCGCCAGTTGCGCCGGCTCGATCCCGGCCGCCATCGACTCGACCCCGCGCACCTCCGCGTCGGCGCCGACGAGCGTCGCGACCTCGCCCGCGTTCCCGCGCAGCACGGTCACGTGGACGAGGTCGAGGATCCGCCGCGCGGTGCGCGTCCGGTACTCGGTCGCGCCGACGCCGACCGGGTCGAGCACGACCGGGATCTGCCGCGCGGTCGCCGCGCCGCCCGCGAGCAGCATCGCCTCGACCCAGTGCTCGGAGAGCGTGCCGATGTTGAGCACGAGCGCCGAGGCGAGGCCCGCCATCTCCTCGACCTCCTCCGGCGCGTGCGCCATCACGGGCAGCGCCCCGAGCGCGAGCGTGGCGTTCGCCGTCTCGTTCATGACGACGTAGTTGGTGATCTGGTGCACGAGCGGCTTCCGCTCGCGGATCGCGGCGAGCGTCTCGCCGGCGTTGATGCTCATCTGTTGGCCACCCCCAGGATGTCGACCGGCCCGTCGCCGGCTCCGATGTCCGTCAATCCCTGCCGCACCGCCAGGGACGCCGCCGCCGCCGCTCCCTGCGCCGCCTCGAGCAGCGTCGCCCCGCGCGCGAGCAGCGCCGCCAGCGTCGCGGAGTGCGTGCACCCAGCTCCGTGCGTCGACGCGCGGTCGACCCGCTCAACCGGGATCTCGTGATGCTCGCGCCCGTCGAAGAGATGGTCGACCGCCTCCTCGCCGTGCCCGCCGGTGACGATCGCCGCCGGCGCGCCGAGCGCGACCAACCCCTCACTTAGTAACAGTCTGTTACTTGCCGGAGCGTCGGGCACGAGCGCCTGCGCCTCGAGCAGGTTCGGCGTCACCACCGTCGCGAGCGGGAAGAGCCGCTCCACGAGCACCGCGACGGCGTCCTCCTCCAGCAGCCGCGCGCCGGAGCTCGCGAGCATCACGGGATCGACGACGAGCGGGACGCGATGCCCGGCGAGGAAGTCCGCGACCGTCTCGATCGTCGTGCGGGAGAAGAGCATCCCCGTCTTGGCCGCGTCGACGCCGACGTCCTCGAAGACCGCCTCCAGCTGCGCGCGGACGAACGCTGTTGGCACCTCGTGCACCGCCGTCACCCCGACCGTGTTCTGCGCGGTCAGCGCGACGAGCGCCGACATGCCGTGGACGCCCGCGGCCGCGAACGCCTTCAGGTCGGCCTGGATCCCGGCGCCGCCGCCCGAGTCGGAGCCCGCGATCGTCAGTGCTCTCGGAACTGGAATGGACACTCCCTTCGCCGGCATGACCCGGATCAGGTTCGACGGGTGTGTTCTCAGCCGCGCCTGCGGCACCCCGGTGGCTCCACGATAGCGTGGCCGCATGGTTCGGCTTCCGCCCGCGCTGGCCGCCGCCGCCACCCCGCGGATCCTCGAGCTGCTGGGCGAGCCGCCCGGCCGGGTGCTCGAGCTGGGGTTCGCCGGGATCCACGCGCGGCCGCTCGAGCTGGCCGGCTGGGAGGTGGTGGTCGTCGAACCGGATCCCGCACACGCCGAGCGGGCGCGGCAGCGCGGCGCGGTCGTGGCGGAGCGGGCTGACGGACGCTTCGACGCGGTCGTCGCGCCGGCGGGCGCCGACCTTGCCGGGGTCGACGCGGCGCGAATCGTCCGAGTGGACGAAGGCGGCCGCGCTTCAATGGCGGAATGACGGGCCCGCGCTATGACGAGGTGGCCGAGTGGTACGACGCCACGATGGCCGGCGACTCGCACCTCGCGCAGCTGCCGCGCGAGACGGCACTGCAGCTGCTCGGCCCGCCGCGCGGCCGGCTGCTCGACGTCGGCTGCGGCGGCGGCTCCCACACGGCGGCGTTCGCCGCGGCGGGCTGGGAGACGATGGGGATCGACCCGTCCGGCGCCCAGCTGGAGTTGGCGCGGCAACGGGGCTGCGAGGTCGTGCAGGGCAGTGCGGAGTCGCTGCCCTTCGAGGACGGAAGCTTCGACGCGGCCGTCTCGATGTGGACGCACACCGACATCGACGACTGGCCGGCCGCCGTGCGCGAGATCCGGCGCGTCGTCCGGAGCGGCGGCGTCTTCGTCTACCTCGGTGTCCATCCCTGCTTCGTCGGACCACACTCGCTCTTCGTCGAGGGTCGCGGTGTCCCGCAGCTCCATCCCGGCCTCTACCGCGCGGCCGGCCGCTACGACGAGGCGCCCGGCATCTCGCCGTCCGGACTGCGCGCCCGCGTCGGCGCGAGCCATCTCCCGCTCGCGGACTTCCTGCAGAGCTTCCTCGACGCCGGCTTCCGCTTCGAGCTGATCGAGGAGCCGGGCGCGCGGGACTTCCCGATCGCACTCGCGCTCCGCTGCCGATGAGCGCGACCGCCCTCTGGGACGACCTGCTCACCGGTGAGGAGCTCGCGCATCTCTCGACCGAGCGCGCGCGTGACGCGCGGACGACGCCGCTCCCGGAGACGCTCCACCCGAAGCTCCGCGCGGCGCTCGACCGGCTCGAGATCGCGTCGCTCTACGCGCACCAGGCCGAGGCCTACGAGGTCGCGAGCGGCGGCGGGAACGTGATCGTCACGACAGGCACCGCGTCGGGGAAAACGCTCGCGTTCAACCTGCCCGTCCTCGACGCGCTCGCCGCCGACCCGAAGGCGCGCGCGCTCTACCTCTACCCGACGAAGGCGCTCGCCCAGGACCAGGCGCGCACGCTCGCCGCGCTCGCCGTCCCAGGCGTCCGGGCGGCGATCTACGACGGCGACACGCCGACCGAGCAGCGCCGCCAGATCCGCGGCTGGGCGAACCTGATCCTGACCAACCCGGACATGCTCCACGTCGGCGTCCTGCCGCGACACGACCTCTGGGGCGACGTGCTCCACAACCTCCGCTTCGTCGTCGTGGACGAGGCGCACGTCTACCGCGGGGTCTTCGGCTCGCACGTCGCGAACGTCCTGCGCCGGCTGCGGCGGCTGGCCCGGATCTACGGCGCCGAGCCGCAGTTCCTGCTCGCGTCGGCGACGATCGCGAACCCCGGCGAGCTGGCTCACGCACTGACCGGCGTGGAGGCGGCGGTCGTCCGGGACGACGCGGCGCCGCGCGCCGAGCGGACGGTCGCGCTCTGGAACCCGCCGCTGCTCGACGCCGAGCTCGGTCTCCGCGCCTCGGCTCTGGGCGAGGCGTCGCGCCTGCTCGCGGGGCTCGTCTCGCGCGGCCTGCGGACGATCTGCTTCGCGAAGAGCCGCCGCTCCGCGGAGCTGATCCACCGCTTCGCCGCTGACCGGCTCGACGCGCAGACGGCGGCCCGCCTCGCTCCCTACCGCGCCGGCTACACACCGCAGCAGCGCCGCGAGATCGAGCGCCGCCTCGTCGAGGGAGAGCTGCTCGGCGTCACCTCGACGGACGCGCTCGAGCTCGGGATCGACATCGGCGACCTCGACTGCGCGATCTCCACCGGCTTCCCCGGCACGGTCGCGAGCCTGCGCCAGCAGTGGGGACGCGCCGGGCGCCGCGCGCACGGCCTCGCGGTGCTGATCGCGACCGAGGACGGACTCGACCAGTACTTCATGCGCGAGCCTGAGGCGCTGCTCTCGCGCGAGGTCGAGGCGGCGATCCTCGACCACGCGAACCCACGCGTCCTCGACGGGCACGTCGCCGCTGCGGCGTTCGAGGCGCCGCTCGACGCGACCGACGTGGAGCTCGGCCCGGAGGCGCTGGAGCGCGCGCCGCACGTCCCGGAGCTCCGCGAGACGCCGCGCGGCTGGGTCTGGGCCGGCAAGGAGTCGCCCGCTGCGCGGATCCCGCTCCGCTCCACCTCCCCGGACGCGTTCGTCGTCGTCGACGCCTCGACCGGCGACGTGCTCGGGCTGGCCGAGCGGGAGCGCGCCTACTCGACCGTCCACGAGGGCGCGGTCTATCTCCACCTCGGCCGCCAGTACCTCGTGTGCGAGCTCGACCTGCAGGCGCGCCGCGCGATCGTGGAGCCGTTCGAGGGCGACTGGTACACGCAGGTGAAGAAGGAGACGGAGACCTCGATCGAGGAGCCGCTGCGCGTCGAGCGCCGGCTCGGGCTGGAGCTGAGCTTCG
>DASZYW010000202.1:0-2433 GCA_035545195.1 Gaiellaceae bacterium | reverse complement strand
GACCGCGCTGCACGGCGCGGAGCTCGTCGCCGGCTGGCGGGAGGCCGCGACGCCGTACCCGGAGGCGCTGCGCCTCGCGATGGTGCGCCGCTACGGGCAGGTCGAGGGGCTCTGGCGGATCGAGGCCTTCGCGGCGCGCGGCAATCCGCTGCTCGCGCACCGCGTGCTCGTCGACGCGCTCGAGCGGCTCCTCCTCGTCCTGCTCGGGCTCAACCGCGTCTACTACACGAGCCTCAAGGCGCTCGCCCCGGTCGTCGCCGAGCTCGAGCTGGCGCCGGAGTCGCTCGGCGAGCGGCTCGCCTTTTGCTTCCCGGCGGACGGAGCGCGGAGCGCCGCCGAGGCGCAGCGGCTCGCCGAGGAGACGTACGACCTCGTCGAGGCGGAACTGCAGGAGGTGGACGTCGAGCGGCTGCGCCGCATCCTCCGCTACCGGCGCACCGAGTGGGAGGCGCAGGCTCCAGACGCCTGAATACGCTGGCGGCATGCGCCGCCTGCTCGCTCTCGTCTCCGCGCTCGTCTGGGTCGACACGATGCTCTACGCGGCGCTGACGCCGCTGCTGCCGCGCTTCGCGCACACGCTCGGGCTCTCGAAGACGCAGGCGGGAGTGCTCGTCGCCGGCTACGCGGCGGGTGCGCTCGTGGGCGGCCTGCCGGGCGGGATCGCCGCCGGCCGCTTCGGCCCGCGCCGCACGGTGCTCGCCGGGCTGACGCTGATGGGGCTCGCGAGCGTCGGCTTCGCCTTCGCGGGCGAGTTCTGGACGCTGTTCGGGGCGCGCTTCGCGCAGGGGCTCGCGAGCGGGTTCACCTGGGCCGGCGCGTTCGCGTGGCTGCTCGCCGCGGCCCCGCGCGACCGGCTCGGGCAGCTCGTCGGGACTGCGCTCGGCGCGGCGACGTTCGGCTCCCTCTTCGGCCCGGTGATCGGCGCGATCGCCGCGCTCGCCGGGCGCGGCGTCACCTTCTCAGCGGTCGCGGCGCTCGCCGTCGCGCTCGGCGTCTGGACGCTCCGGCTCGAGCCGGTCGCGACCGAGCGGCCGGCCGGCGCCGCGCTCGTCCGGGCGCTGCGGACACCGCGCTTCCTCGCCGGGATGGCGGTGATGGCGCTGGCGGCCTTCCTCTTCGGCGTGCTCTCGGTGCTCGGCCCGCTCCATCTCGCCGCGGCCGGCTGGGGCGCGGCGGGGATCGGCGCCGTCTGGCTCGTCGGCGCCGCCTTCGAGGGCGCGCTCGCTCCGTTCGTCGGGCGGGCGACCGACCGGCGCGGCCTCGCGCTGCCGCTGCGGCTCTCGCTCGCGCCCGCGCTCGTCCTCTCGCTCGGCCTCGCCGTCGGCCCGCGCCCGCTCGCGTACGCGCCGCTGATCGTGCTCGCCGTGAGCGCCTGGGGGCCGCTGTTCACGTTCGCGTTCGTCCTGCTGGCGGGCGGCGCCGAGGAGGCCGGGCTCGCGCAGGGGATGGCGTTCGGGCTGATGAACGCGGCCTGGGCGAGCGGCGCGCTGATCGGCCCGGCGGCGGCGGGGGCGATCGCCGCCGTGACGGGCGACACCGTCCCGTTCCTGCTCTGCGCGGCGCTGTGCGCGGTGACGCTCGTCGTGTCGCTACGGCATCACCGCGCCGCCGTTCTGGTCGATCGTCTGCCCCGTGACGCCGCGTGAGTCGGGCGACAGGAGCCAGGCGACCGTGCCGGCGACGTCCTCGGGCTGCGACATCCGCCGCAGCGGCACCTCCCGCATCGCCTCGGCGAACGCATCCTCGCGGCTGACGCCCAGCGCGCCGGCCAGCAGGTCGATGCCCTCCCAGGCCATGTCCGTCTCGACCCAGCCGGGGCAGATCGCGTTCACCTGGACGTTCTCCGGCGCCAGCTCGGCGGCGAGGGAGCGGACGAGCCCGAGCAGGCCCGCCTTCGAGGCGCAGTAGCCGGTGTAGCCGGCGACTCCGATCCGGGCGAGGATCGAGGCGATCACGACGAGGTCGCGCCGCTCGGGCCCGGGCGCGAGCCGGCGCTGCGCGGCGCGGACGCAGAGATAGGTGCCGACGAGGTTCGTCGCGACGAGGTCGCCGAAGCGGTCCTCGGCGCCGGCCTCGTTCGGGCCGCCGATGCCGGAGTTCGCGACGAGCGCGTGGATCGGGCCGTTCGCCGCCGCAGCCGCGGCGAAGCCCGCCTCGACCTGCGCCTCGTCGCGGATGTCGACCTGCGCGACGAAGGCGCCGCCGACCTCTTCCGCCGTCCGCTCGAGCGCGTCGAGCCCCCGCGCGAGCAGGCTGAGGCTCGCGCCCTCCGACGCGAGCCTCAGTGCGATCGCCTTGCCGATCCCCCGGCCGGCGCCGGTGACGACGACGTGGCGTCCCTCGAGCCTCGGCACCCGAGGGACGCTAGCGCCCCGAGCCGTGGAGCCGCCATGACGCGCGGCTCCCCGTGACCCCGCTCGCGGCTACCCCTCC
>DASZYW010000201.1:0-3110 GCA_035545195.1 Gaiellaceae bacterium | reverse complement strand
GATCCCCTCCGCCTCCATGGGGTCGGGGGCGAGCTGGACGGCGCAGGTCTCGCCGTCGGCGACGAGCAGGCCGAGCGTGTCGGTGACGTAGAGCTCGCCCTGCGCGTTGTGCGGCTCGAGCCGGTCGAGCACCGGCCAGAGGCGGTCGGCGCGGAAGACGTAGATGCCCGAGTTGACCTCGCGCACCGCCAGCTCCTCCGGTGACGCGTCGCCGGCCTCGACGATCCTGGCCAGGCGGCCGGCGCCGTCGCGGACGACGCGGCCGTAGGCGCGCGTGTCTGCGGGCTCGAACGAGAGGACGGTGCCGGCGGCGCCGGCGGCGCGGTGCGTCTCGACGAGCGCGCGTACGGTGTCGGCGGTCAGCGCGGGCACGTCGCCGTTGAGGACGAGGACGTCGCCGTCGAAGCCGTCGAGCGCGGCGCGGGCGGAGCGGACCGCGTCGCCGGTTCCGCGCGGCTCCTCCTGGACGGCCACGTCCACCCCCTCGAAGAGATCCTGCGTGGCCGGCGACGCGACCACGACGACGCGCTCGACGCCCGCCTCGCGCGCGGCGGCGATCACCCAGTCGACGAGCCGCCGGCCGAGGAGCGGGTGGAGGTGCTTGGGCGTCGCGCTCTTCATGCGCGTGCCGAGGCCTCCGGCCATCACGACTGCTGCGAGGTGGTCCGCCATCTATGTGGGAGAGGTGGCTGGGGCGCCAGGATTCGAACCTGGGATCACGGGACCAAAACCCGTTGCCTTACCACTTGGCCACGCCCCAGGGAACGCGGATTCTAGCGACGGTCGAAGAGGAGGTAGACGATCCCGAGGACGGCGAAGACGATCAGGCCGAGGATCACCGCCCACTTGACGATCCAGCCGAGCAGCACGAGCACGACGGCGAGCAACTGCGAGGCGACGAAGATCCAGAGGATCTGCCGGAGCAGCGAGGAGGTCGTGTTGCGGCCGCTGTAGTAGGAGATCGCGGCGAGCGCCGCGAGCACGATCACCGTCCACTTGGTGATGTCGTGCGAGAAGGCGACGACGATGCCCTCGGCGGCGGCGATCCAGAGCGAAAGCCGGACGCGGCGCTCCCGGAGCCACCCCGCGGGGCCGGGCTCGACCAGGTGCGTGGAGGCGCTCACGGCGGGCTCAACCGTACCACGCTGGCGCGGTGAGCCAGGTCTGCCCGAGGCGGCGCAGCGCCTTGCGCGCGGCCTTCGCCCGGGCCTGGTGGTGGAAGAGCCCGTAGACGACGGGACCGGCCCCGGAGACGTCGGCGCGGAAGGCTCCGTGCGCGCGCAGCTCGTCGGCGAGCGGCGACGAGGCGAGGTCGTTCGCGGGGAGAGCGGCGAGGTCGCGCGGACGGCGCACCGAGGCGAGCGTCTGGCGCAGGGTGGCGGCACGCTTCTCGAAACCGGCGGCGCCGTCGCGGGCGTCGAAGGCGGCGTAGACCGAGGCGGTGGACGGCTTCGTCGCGCCGTGCGGCAGGACGAGCACGATCCAGTAGTCCTGCGGCAGGTCGAGCGGCGCGAGCTCGGAGCCGTCGCCCGTCCCGAGCTGCGGGCCGTCCGCGAGGAAGAAGGGGACGTCGGCGCCGAGCGTCGCGGCGAGCGCGTGGAGGCCCTCGGGGTCGAGCGGCTCGGGCAGCGTCGCGTTGGCGAGCTTCAGCGCGGTGGCCGCGTCGGAGCTGCCGCCGCCGAGCCCGCCGGCGACCGGGATCCGCTTCTCGATCGTCACGCGCCAGGCCGTGTCGGCGCCGGCCTGCGCGGCGAGCGCCTCGAGTGCGTCGCGCACGAGCGTGTCCTGCGTGAAGCCGGTGACGGCGAGCCGCGAGGCGGGCTCGAGCTCGATCCGGTCGACGAGCCCGACGCGCTGCAGGACGGTCAGCACCTCGTGCTTGCCGTCGGCGCGGGTCGGGCCGACGACGAGCGCGAGGTTGATCTTGGCCGCTGCGGGCGCCCTCACGCGAGCGCCTTCGTGAGGGCGACGAACTCGGAGGGCGCGAGGGACTCGGCGCGCGCGGCGGGGTCGCGGCCGATCGCGGCCAGCGCCGCGGCGGCTCGCTCGCGCGAGGCGAGACCGGCCAGCGCGACCGAGTTCGGGAGCGTCTTGCGCCGGTGCGCGAACGCCGCGCCGACGACCTCCTTGAGCCGGCGGAAGCCGTCCGGCAGCTCGGTCCGGCGGAAGGCGACGAGCGCGGAGTCGACGTTCGGCGGCGGCCGGAAGACGGTGCGGGAGACCGGGTGGAAGCCGGTGCGCTCGGCGGCGAGCTGGACGAGCACCGAGACGGCGCCGTACGCCTTCGTCCCCGGCGCGGCGAAGAGCCGGTCCGCGACCTCGCGCTGGACCATCACGCACCAGAGGCGCACGTTCGGCAGGCCGTCCAGGCTCTCGACGAGCAGCGGGGTCGCCACGTTGTACGGGAGGTTCGCGACGAGCTTGGTCGCGTCCTGCGGGAGCGCGAGCTGCAGCGCGTCGGCGAAGACGACGTCGACGTTCGCGCCGAGATCGGCGAGGCTGGGCTGGAGCGTTCGGTCGATCTCGACCGCGTGCACCTGGGCGACGCGCGCAGCGAGGTAGCGCGTGAGCACGCCCTGACCGGGCCCGATCTCCAGCACGACGTCCTCGGGCGCGAGCTCGGCCAGCCTCCCGATCACGCCGAGGATGTTCTCGTCGGCGAGGAAGTGCTGGCCGAAGCCCTTCTTCGGGGCGACGTTCACGCTGTGACGCTCTCGTGACGCCCTCGTGACCGTGTCTGACACCGGGGCAGGCCGAGGCGGAGGCCGCGTCGCGTGTGAGCAGGCGTTTCGCGGACCGAACGTCCGCCACGGACATGGCCGGGTGTCTGACACCGGGACGTGGCCAGAGCGGTCATGCCGCGAGAGCGAAGCACTCGGTGGCGTTGCGCTCGATCTGCCGCTCGAGCTCGGCCTGGTCGTCGCCGCGCGCCGCCGCGAGCGCGGCGAGCGTGTGCAGCACGTTCGCGGGCTCGTTGCGCTGCCCGCGCACCGGCTGCGGCGCGAGGTAGGGGGAGTCGGTCTCGGCGAGGATCCGGTCGGCCGGCACCTGCGTCGCGGCGAGACGGAGATCGGTCGCCTTCGGGAAGGTGACGTTGCCGGCGAACGAGA
>DASZYW010000200.1:0-7516 GCA_035545195.1 Gaiellaceae bacterium | reverse complement strand
TCCGGCCTGGCGCTCGCGCAGCTCCCGCTCCAGCCCGATCGCGCCGCCGAGCGCGGCGGCGACGAAGAGCCGGAGCAGCACCTCCGGCCAGCCGATCGTCGAGGTGACCGCGGCCGCGCTAAGGAAGGTCACGCGCGACGGCCTCCGACTGCACCTCTCCGATCGCCGCGATCCCTGCGGCGGCGAGCTCGAGCAGCTGGTCGAGGGTCTCGCGCGCGAAGGGGTCGCGCTCCGCAGTCGCCTGCACCTCGATCAGGCGCCCGTCTCCGGTCATGACGACGTTCATGTCGGTGTCGGCGCTCGAGTCCTCCGAGTAGTCGAGGTCGAGCAGCGGCGTCCCGCCGACGACGCCGACCGAGACCGCAGCGACGGAGTCTTTGAACGTGCGCGAGAGCCCGAAGCGCTCGAGCGCGCGCATCCCGGCGACGTACGCGCCGCAGATCGCCGCGCAGCGCGTGCCGCCGTCCGCCTGGAGGACGTCGCAGTCGAGCCACATCGTCCGCTCGCCGAGCGCCTGGAAGTCGACGACCGCCCGCAGCGCGCGGCCGATCAGGCGCTGGATCTCGACCGTGCGCCCCTGCTGCTTCCCACGCGACGCCTCGCGCTCGACGCGGTCGCCGGTGGACGCCGGCAGCAGGGAGTACTCGGCGGTCATCCAGCCGCGGCCGGAGTTGCGCAACCAGCGCGGGATGTCCTCCTGGATCATCGCCGTGCAGAGCACCTTGGTCTTCCCCTGCGTGATCAGCGCCGAGCCGTGCGGGTTCTCCAGGTAGTCGGGCTCGATCGTCAGCGGCCGGAGCTGGTCCGGCCTGCGTCCTCCCTCGCGAGTGCTCATGCTGCGGCTCCTTCCAGGCGTTGAACGGTGACGTGCTCCACCTCGCCGACCGGGAGCTGGAGGAAGCGGCGACCCATCTCCTTGAAGGCCTCGGGGTCGCCGGTGGTGAGGAAGCGGTAGCGGCCGTCGCGGCCGGGCTCGTTCTCGACGCCCTTGCGGGCGAGCGTCTCGGCGACCTCGCGCGCGGTCTCCTCGGCGGAGAAGACGAGCGTGACGTCGCGGCCGAAGACGCGCTGGAAGATCGGCCGGATCAGCGGGTAGTGCGTGCAGCCGAGAATGACCGTGTCGCAGCCGGCGTCCTTGAGCGGCGCCGCGTACTCGCGCACGGCGGCCTCGGTCTCCTCCGCGTACGGGTCGTCGCCCTCGATCAGCGGCACGAGCTTCGGGCAGGCGACGGCGTGGAAGGCGACGCCCGCGTCGAGCGCGCGGACGAGGTCGCGGTAGCGGCCCGCGTCGACGGTCGCCTGCGTCGCGAGCAGCCCCACGCGGCGATTGCGCGTCGCCTGCACGGCGGCGTGCGCCTCGGGCGTGATCACGCCGACGACCGGCACCGAGAGCCGCTCCTGGAGCTGCGGCAGCGCGGCGGAGGTGGCGGCGTTGCAGGCGACGAGGATCAGCTTCACGTCCTCGCCCTCGAGGAACGCGCCGATCTCGCCGGCGAAGCGGCGGATCTCCTCCAGCGGCCGCGGCCCGTACGGCAGCCGCGCGTGGTCGCCGAGATAGACGAAGTCCTCGTGCGGCATCGTGACGAGGCACTCGTGGAGGACGGTGAGCCCGCCGACTCCGGAATCGAACACGCCGACGGGACGTGGATCCATGCGCCGATCTTAGGGGCGCAGCTCCGCGAGCTGCGTGTCGACGTTCACCGCGCGCATCTCCTCGTCGCCGCCGCGCGGCGGCTCGACCGCGAGGCCGGCCTCCGCGCCGCCGGCGAGCACGGCGTCGTGGAGGCGCCAGAGGTAGTCGAGGTCGGCCTCGGCGATCGCGAGCGCCTCCGCCGCGCCCAGCTCCGGCCCGTGTCCGACGACGACGCGGGCGGGCGGATCGCGGCGCAGGAGCTCGATCAGGGCGGCGAGCGTCGCGCGGTAGGCGGCCGTCCAGCTGACGTAGGGGAACTCGATCGGGGAGAGGTAGTCGCCGACGACGAGCAGGTCGAGCGCGCGGATCCGGTAGCCGGTGCTGTCGGAGGTGTGGCCGGGCAGCGCGAGCGCCTCGACGACGAACGGTCCGACCCGGTGCGCGAGCCCGGTCGCGAGCCGGCGGTCGCAGCGCGGCGGGCCGCAGGGCTCGACGCCGTACTCGGCGGCACCGGTCTCGAGCCGCTCCGCCGCCGCTCCGCTCTCGACGAAGTCCGCGGTGCGCTCCCCCATCGCCGCCTCCGCGTCCGGGAACGCGGCGATCCCGCAGACGTGGTCCCAGTCGGCGTGCGTCGCGAGCACCGCGGTGACGCGGAGGCCGAGCTCGGCGGCGCGAGCGGCGATCCGCGCCACCTCCTCGCGGGTGATCGCCGGGTCGACGAGCACCGCCTCCCCGTCGGCGGCGAGCAGGAGCGACGAGGTCTGCCACAGCGCGCTCTCGAAGCGCTCCGCGTCCACGACGGCGAGACTACCCCGCGTAGGATCGGTCGATGGCCGAGCTGACGGCCGGCGGTTCTCGGGATACGATCCGCGCGGTGGGTGTGCGCTCTCTCCTCGTCACGGCCGTCGCCGGGCTCGCGCTCGCCGGCGCCGGCTCGGCCGCTGCCGCGCCGACGCCGCAGGAGCTGACCGTCACCGCCTCCGACGGAACGCCGCTCGCCTGCGGGCTGATCCTCCCGGACGGCGCCCCGCCCGCCGGCGGCTGGCCCGGCGTGATCCTCTTCCACGGGCTCGGCCAGGTTCACGCGACGATGGAGGCGGTCGCCGAGCAGTCGTTCGCGCTCGATGGCTACGCCTCGCTCGCCTGCGACGCCCGCGGCACCGGCGCCTCCGGCGGCACCTTCGGGCTCGACGGCCCGAAGGAAGACCAGGACGCGCGCGACCTCTTCGACTGGTTCGCCGCCCGGCCGGACGTCTCCGACACCGAGATCGCGGCGTTCGGGATCTCGCTCGGCGGCGGGGCGGTGTGGAACGCGGCCGTCGCGGGCGTCCCGTTCAAGGCGATCGCGCCCTCGATCACGTGGACGAGCCTGAGCACGGCGCTCGCCCCGCAGAACGTCCCCAAGACCGGCCTGCTCGCGCAACTCGCGGTCGCCGTCCCGTTCGCGAGCTGGGACCCGTCGCTGACCGCCGCCCGCGACGCGCTGCTCGGCGGCTCGGTCACCTCCGACGTGACCACGATCGGCGACGCGCGCTCCGCGCTCGGCGCGCTGGCGACGCTGCAGACGCCGACGCTGCTCCTCCAGGGCCGCCAGGACTTCCTCTTCGACATCGACCAGGCGCTCGCCGCCTACCGGCTCCTGCCCGGCCCGAAGCACCTCTACCTCGGCGACCTCGGCCACACGCCCGCCGCGAACCCGACCGCCGAGCAGCCCGTCTACCTCTTCGAGGTCCTGAACTGGTTCGACCACTACCTCAAGGGCCAGGAGAGCGGGATCGACAAGGCCAACCCGGTCGACCTCGCGAGCGACCCGTTCGACGGCACGAAGCTCAGCTATCCCGGCATTCCCGCGACGAAGACCGCGACGCTCGTGCTGCCCGGGACGAAGAAGCTCGCCGCGGCCGCGCACGTCTCCCGCTCGGCGGCGCTGAAGGGCGGCCCGAGCACGTCCTTCGGGGACAGCACGCTCACGATTCGCTACTCCGGCGCGAAGAAGTGGACACACCTGGTCGCGACGGTCGCGGTCGCCGGCTCGAAGGTCCCGGTGACCCTCGGCGGCGTCCGGATCGCGAAGTCGGCCGGCGTCGCGACGATCAAGCTGCTCGACGAGGCGGTGCCGATCGCAGCCGGCAAGAGGATCGTCGTCACCCTCGGCGCCACCTCCGGCGCGGACGGCGTCTACACCGACAAGGCTCCGGCGGGCGCGTCGATCACGATCGGCGCCGTCACGCTCAAGCTCTCGCTGCTCAAGTAGTTTCGCGGCATGGCCGCGACGGTCCGGATCGGCACCTGCTCCTGGGCGGACGAGGCGCTCGCGAAGTGGTTCTACCCGCCGAAGCTGCCCGCGAAGGAGCGGCTCGCCTGGTACGCGGAGCAGTTCGACACGGTCGAGGTCGACTCGACGTACTACCGGCTCCCGAGCGAGTCGATGGTGCAGGGCTGGGCCGAGCGCACGCCCGCCGGGTTCACGATGCACGTGAAGGCCTTCGGGCTGATGACGAGGCACCCGGTCAAGGCGGAGACGATCCCGGATGACCTGCGCGCCGAGATGCCGGTGGACGAGCGCGGCCGGGTCGACCGGCCGCCGCGGGAGCTGCGCGGCGAGGTCTTCCGGCGCTTCCTCGCGGCGCTCGAGCCGCTGCGCGCGACCGGCAAACTCGGCGGGATCCTCTTCCAGCTGCCGCCGTACGTCGTCTTCAAGGACGCCTCGTTCGACTACCTCGAGTGGGCGCGCGAGCAGCTCGCCGGTCACGAGATGCTGGTCGAGTTCCGGCACCGCAGCTGGCTCGACGAGGAGCACCGCGCCGAGTCACTCGCCTTCCTGGAGCGGATCGGCGCCGGCTACGTGACCGTCGACGAACCGCGCTCGGAGACGGCGAAGAACCTCGTCCCGACGGTCGTCGCGACGACCTCGCCGACCGCGTACGTGCGCTTCCACGGGCGCAACCTCGCCACCTGGAACAAGCGCGGCGGCTCGGCCGCGGATCGCTTCGACTACCTCTACTCGGACGAGGAGCTGGCCGAGTGGACGGAGCCGCTGCGCGAGCTCGCGGGCCAGGCGGAGCAGGTGTTCGCGTTCTTCAATAACAACGCGACCGCCGAGGATCCCGAGAACCCGCTGCGCCGCGTCTCCCAGGCGGCGGCGAACGCGCACCAGCTGCGCAGGCTGCTCGACGTGAACCGGATCTCCGCCAGCGGCGGCGCGTAGACTCGGCGCCTTGAACGTCCTCTCCGTCGTCCACAGCGACCACGCGGGCACCGGCCTCTTCGCGTCGGCGGTCGCGGACGCGGGCCACCACCTCGACGAGTGGAGCTTCTCGTGGAGCACGGCGCCGCCGAGGCCGCTCGACTCCTACGACGCGGTGCTGGTCTTCGGCGGCGCGATGCACGCCGACCAGGACGCGTGGCATCCCTGGCTCGGCGCCGAGGCGAGCTGGCTGCAGGGACTGCTGGAGCGCGGGACGCCGACGCTCGGGATCTGCCTCGGCGTGCAGATGCTCGCGCGCGCGTCCGGCTCCTGGGTCGGGCCGCTGCCCGCGCCGGAGATCGGCTGGCACGAGGTCGAGCTGACCGGGGAGGGACGCGCGGATCCGGTCGTCGGGTCGCTGCCGGAGCGGTTCGACGCCTTCCAGTGGCACCACTACACGCACGGCGTCCCCGACGGCGCGACCGTGCTGGCGCGCAACCCGACGGCGGTGCAGGCGGTGCGCTTCCGCGAGGCGTGCTGGGGGGTGCAGTTCCATCCCGAGGTGACCGAGTCGCAGGTGCTCGGCTGGATCGCGGACAAGGACGATCCCCCGCCGGATCCCGACGGCCTCGTCCGCGAGGTCGCGGAGAAGATGGGGCGCTGGAACGAGCTCGGCCGCGCGCTGTGCGGCTCGTTCCTGGAGGCCGCCGAGCGGCTGCTCGCGCGTGCCGCTTGACGCTCTCGCCCTCGCGCTCGCAGCCGCCGTCCTGCACGCAGCGTGGAACGTCTTCCTCCGGGAGGCGGACGACGTAGCGGCGCGGACCGGCGTCGCGCTCACGCTCTCGGTGATCCTCTTCGCGCCGGTCGCCGCGGCGACGTGGCGCGTCTCCTGGTCGGTCTGGCCGTACGTCGCGGCGTCCTCCGCGCTCGAGGCCGTCTACTTCCTCCTGCTCGTCGCGGCGTACTCGCGCCTCGAGCTCTCCGTCGTCTACCCGGTCGCACGCGGCTCGGCGCCGGTGCTCGTGCTCCTCGGGGCGGCGGTCGTGCTCGGTCGCGGCGTCTCCGCGGGCGAGTCCGGCGGCGTCTGCCTCGTCGCCGCGGGCGTCCTGCTCGTGCGCGGCCTGCGCCGCGGAGCGGAGGGCGTGCTCGCCGGGCTCGCGATCGGCTGCACGATCGCCGCGTACACGCTCGTCGACAAGGACGGGATCGAACACGCCGGCGCGCTGCCGTACCTCGAGCTGGTGCTGCTCCCGCTCGGCGTCCTCGCCGTGCCCGCCGTGCTGCTGACGCGCGGGACGGCGGCGGTCCGCGCGCAGCTGCGGCCGGTCACCGTCGTCGCGGCGATCGGCTCCTTCGGCGCCTACGCGCTCGTCCTCGCCGCGCTCAGGCTGGCGCCCGCGCCGGCGGTGGCGGCAGTGCGGGAGACGAGCGTCGTGATCGCCGCGGGGCTCGCGGCGGCGGTACTGCGGGAGCACGTGAGCGTGGAGCGGATCGCCGGGGCGGCGGCGGTCGCCGGCGGCGTGGCGCTGCTGGCGCTGAGCTAACGCGCGAGCGGGAGCTCGGAGTGGCGGCTCCACTCGTGCCAGGAGCCGGCGTAGTTGCGCGCGTCGTAGCCGGCGGAGCGCAGCGCGAGCGTGGCGAGCGCCGAGCGCGAGCCGCTGTGGCAGTACGCGACGATCTCCGCGCCCTCGGGCAGGCCGACGAGCTCGCGGATCCGCTCCGCGGGCGCCGGCTGTCCCGGCCCGGCGAAGAGGAGGTCGACCTGGAGCCTCTGCGCGCCGGGAATGTGGCCCTGGCGCGGGTCGCACGGGCTGCCGCCGCGGCCGGTGTACTCGTCGTCCCGACGGACGTCGAGGATCGTCAGGGCCGGATCGTCCAGCCGGGAGGCGAGCTCCTGCCGCGTCGGGAACGCGCGCGGGCTCGGCTCCAGCTCGGCGTCGCGGACCGGCTCCAGCTCGACGGCGCCCTCGGCCAGCTCGCCCTGCCACGCCGCCATCCCGCCGAGCAGGATCGCGACGCGCGGGTGACCGGCCAGCTCCGCCATCTGCGCCGCGGGCATCGCCCCAACGCCGTCGCCGCGGTCGACGAGGACGAGCCGCTCGCGGCCGGTGATCCCGTGCCGCCGCAGCCGCAGCGCGACCTCGCGGGCGAGCTCGACCACCGAGTCGGCGTCCGCGCCGGGCGGCGGCGAGCCGAGCACGAGCGGGCGCGAGCCCGGGATGTGGCCGCGCATGTGCGCGTTCGGGCCGCGCACGTCGCCGACGACGAGATCGTCCTCGCCCAGATGCGCCGCCAGCCACGCGGCGTCCACGACCCTCGGGAGCTCCACGGCCGGAACCTACAGACCGGCGACGATCTGCGTCTCGGCAGCCACCGACGGGCGCTCCTCGAGCCGCGCCAGCCAGGCCGTCAGCGCGGGGAACCCGTCGAGCGAGACGCCGAGCATGTCGCGGGCCCGGAGCAGCCAAGGCGCGTACGCGATGTCGGCGAGCCCGAACTCCATGCCGCCGAGGAACGGCCGGACGGTCAGCGCCCGGTCGAGGGCGGCGAGCGCCGCGTCGAGCCGCTCGGCCGCGCCCTCCTCGCGGCGGCGCAGCGCGTAGTACGGATCGGTCAGCTCGTCGGCGCGGAGGATCTGCAGCCGGGCGAACGCCCGCTCGGCCGGATCCGCCGGCAGCAGCGCCGGCTCGGGGTGA
>DASZYW010000199.1:0-5547 GCA_035545195.1 Gaiellaceae bacterium | reverse complement strand
CGCGGGGTCGCCGCTGCGGCCCGGGGTGCGGCTCGCCGCCTCCAGGCCGGGGGCGAGCGCCTCCAGCACCGGCACGAGCCGGCCCACCGCCTCGTCGTCGCCGCCGACCATCAGGCAGTAGCCGCGCTCGCGGCCCCAGACGCCGCCGCTGACGCCGGCGTCGACGTAGTGGAGGCCCTTCTCCTGCAGCTGCTGCGCCCGGCGCAGGTCGTCGACGTAGTAGGAGTTGCCGCCGTCGATGATCGTGTCGCCTTCGTCGAGCAGCGGGACGAGCTCCTCGAGGATCGCCTCGACCGCGCCGGCCGGGACCATCAGCCAGACCGAGCGCGGCGGGTCGAGCTGCTCCACGAGCTGCTGGAGCGACTCCGCCGTGCGCGAGCCCGCCTTGGGGTCGAAGGTCTTGAGCTCGTGACCGGCCGCTTCCAGGCGCGCCGTCATGTTCGCGCCCATCCGGCCGAGGCCGACCATTCCCAGCTGCACCGCTACGCCTCCTCGATGTGGATGCGCGCGACCCGGCGGCCGCGCTCCTTCAACGACTCGAAGTCGCCCTCGGCCTGGCTGCGGATCAGCCGCCGGAAACCGAAGGGCTGGTTCGGGATCTTCAGCTCGTCTCCCGGGTCGTCGACGACCTGGAGGAAGAGGCCGGTGTTCGCGCCGCCCTTGTGCAGCTGCCCGGTCGAGTGGAGGTAGCGCGGCCCGTAGCCGTGCGTGACGACGCAGCCGGTCTCGCGGTGGAGCCGCGCGACGAGACCGCTCAGGTCGGTGGACGGGTTCACGAACGCCTGCACGCAGACGTAGTCGCCCTCGCGCGCCTGCGCGAGCAGCTCCTCGACCGAGCCCTCGTCCGGCAGCTCCGGCTCCTTGCCGATCGCCAGCACCTCGTTCGTCTTGTCCTTCGCGGCCTGGACGTCGGGCTGGTCGAAAGGGTTGATCGCGAGATACGCGCCCGCGACGGCGATCGCGAACTCCCAGCGGAACATCTCGGCGCCGAGCGCGTACGGGTCGGGGATCCGCGGCTGCGCCGACTGCCGGTCGGAACCGTCTGGCGACTCGCCGGGCGCGGGCACGAGTCCCTTGCCCTGCTTGCCCGTCGACTCGGCGATCAGCTGCTCCGCCCAGAGCCCGAAGCTCCCGGGGACGTCCGCGATGCAGATCTTGTCGCGGCCTTCGCGCCAGCCCTCGCCGAACGCGGAGCCGAGCTCCCAGCCGGGGTTGTCGTCGTCGCGCCGGCACGCGTCGGCCATCTCCTCGGCCGCCTCGAGCAGACGGTCGACGTCGATGCCCATCAGCGCCGCGGGGACCATCCCGAACGGCGAGAGCGCCGAGTAGCGGCCGCCGATCGTCGGCTCGCCGGCGAAGACGTGCCGGAAGCCGCGCTCGTGCGCGAGCGTCTCCAGCGAGGAGCCGGGATCGGTGATCGCCGCGAAGCGCGAGCCGTCCTTGCCGGTCTTCTCCCAGAAGAAGTCGGTGTGCGAGCGCGTCTCCAGCGTCGAGCCCGACTTCGAGGCGGAGACGAACAGCGTCCGCTCGAGGTCGAGCGACGCCTCCAGGTCGCGGATCGCCTGCGGGTGCGTCGTGTCGAGGACGTGGAAGCCCGTCGCCCCGAACGTCTGCCGCAACACCTCGGGCGCGAGGCTGGAGCCGCCCATGCCGAGCAGGACGACGGTGTCGAGCCCGTCGGCGCGCACACCGTCCGCGAACTCGCGCAGCTCGCCGACGCGCTCGCGCATCCGGCGCGGCTCGTCGAGCCAGCCGAGCCACTTCGCCTCGTCGGCGCCGGTCCAGACGGTCGGGTCGCGCTCCCAGATGCCGCTGATCAGGTCGGCGCGGTTCAGGACGGGACCAGCTCCCCGCGCTTCGCGCGCACGCCCTCGAGCAGCTCGTCGAACGAGTCGGCGAACTTCTGCACGCCCTCGAGCTCGAGCGTCTGGGTGACGTCGTCGAAGTCGACGCCGACGGCGGCGAGCTCCTCGAGCAGCGCGTGCGCCTTCTTGACGCCCTTCGTGATCGTGTCGCCCTTCACCTCGCCGTGGTCCTGGAAGGCCTCGATCGTCTCGAGCGGCATCGTGTTCACCGTGTCGGGGCCGATCAGCTCCTCGACGTACATCACGTCGCGATAGGCGGGGTTCTTCGTCGAGGTCGACGCCCAGAGCGGGCCCTGCGGCCGCGCTCCCTTGCTCTGCAGGAACTCCCAGCGCGGCCCCGTGAACGTCTCGCGGAAGTGCTCGTAGGCGAGCTTCGCGTTCGCGATCGCGAGCTTGCCGCGCAGCGCGAGCGCCTCCTTCGAGCCGATCGCCTCCAGCCGCTTGTCGGCCTCGGTGTCGACGCGGGAGACGAAGAACGACGCGACCGAGCTGACCTTCGACGGGTCGCCGCCGGACGCGATCAGCCGCTCGAGGCCGCGGAGGTACGCCTCCACGACGGCCTTGTAGCGCTCGAGCGAGAAGATCAGCGTGATGTTGATCGACGTGCCGTGGGCGATGCAGTCCTCGATCGCCGCCAGGCCGGGCTGCGTCGCCGGGATCTTGACGAGGAGGTTCGGCCGGTCGACCTCCTTCGCGATCCAGCGCGCCTGGTCGAACGTCTTCTCGGTGTCGTAGGCGAGGCCGGGGAGGACCTCCATCGAGACGAAGCCGTCCCACGGCGCGCGATCGTGAACGGGGCGCAGGACGTCGCACGCGTCCCGGATGTCGTCGAGCGCGAGCCGGAAGAAGATCTCCTCGGCGTCGTCCGTCTCGGCGTACAGCTCCTTGATCTGCGCGTCGTACGCGCTCCCCTCCGCGAGGGCCTTCTGGAAGATCGTCGGATTCGACGTCACGCCGGTGACGGCGTCCTCCTCGATCATCCGCGCCAGCTCGCCGGAGTGGACGAGATCCCGTGAGAGCGTGTCGAACCAGACCGACTGGCCCCGCTCGGTGACCTCGTGGAGTCTCGATTCAGCCATCTCGCATGCCTCTTTCCATTGCTTGCACCTTCTCCAGTCTGGCGACGTAGCGATCCCCGCCGTCGAAGCGCGCACCGAGGAAGGCGCGGACGAGGTCGGCGGCGAGGCTCGGCCCGATCACCTCGGAGCCGAGGCAGAGCACGTTCATGTCGTCGTGCTCGACGCCTTGATGGGCCGAATACACGTCGTGGCAAATGGCGGCGCGGATGCCGGCGATCTTGCTCGCGGCGACCGAGGCGCCGACGCCGGAACCGCAGACGAGGATCCCGCGCTCGGCCTGCCCGTCCTTCAGCGCGGCGCCGAGCTCGGCCGCCTTGTCCGGGTAGTCGATCCGGACCGCGTCGGTGTCCGTGCCGAGGTCGACGATCTCGTGGCCGCCCTCCTCGAGCGTGGCGCGGATCGCGTCGCGGAGATGGACGCCTCTGTGGTCGAAGGCGACGGCGACGCGCATCAGGCGACACGCGCGCGCAGCGCGTGCGCCCGCGCGACGACGTTGTCGACCGTGTAGCCGAACTTCTCGAGCACGGTCGTCCCCGGCGCCGAGGCGCCGTAGTGCTCGATCGAGAGCGAGTCGCCCTCGTCCCCGACCCACTTGTGCCAGCCGAGGGCCACACCGGCCTCGACCGACAGCCGCGCCTTCACGTCCGGCGGGAGGATCTCGTCGCGGTACTCCTGCGGCTGGGCCTCGAAGAGCTCCCAGCACGGCATCGAGACGACGCGCGTCGGCAGGTCGAGCCGCGTGGCGGCCTCGACCGCCAGGCCGACCTCCGATCCCGTCGCGATCAGGATCAGCTCCGGTGCGTCCTCGGGCTCGTGCACGACGTAGGCGCCGCGCGCGACGCCCTCGACGCTCGTCGTCGCGAGCGTGGGGATCTTCTGGCGCGTGAGCGCGAACGCCACGGGGCCGTCGTCGCGCTCGAGCGCGACCTTCCACGCGCCCACCGTCTCAGTCGCGTCGGCCGGGCGCATGAACCAGAGGAACGGGATCGCGCGCAGCGAGGCGTAGTGCTCGACCGGCTGGTGCGTGGGGCCGTCCTCGCCGAGGCCGACCGAGTCGTGCGTCCACACCCAGAGCGACTGCAGCCGGGAGAGCGCCGAAAGCCGGACCGCGTTGCGCATGTAGTCGCTGAAGACGAGGAACGTCGACCCGTACGGCTTGACCATCCCGTCGTGCAGCGCGACGCCGTTCACGATCGCGCCCATCGCGAACTCGCGGATGCCGAAGGCGATGTTGCGGCCCGCGTGCGTCGCGGAGAACACGCCGCCGCCCTTGAACTCCGTCTTCGTCGACTCGACGAGGTCGGCGGCGCCTCCGATCATCGTCGGCGTGAAGCGCTTGATCGCCTCCATCACCTTCGCGCCGGCGTCGCGGGTGGCGAGCGACTCGCCCGGCTCGAAGGTCGGGAGCGCCTCCACCCAGCCGGGGCTCGGCTTCCCGGTGTGCACCTGGTCCCAGCGCTCGCGCAGCGCGGGGTACTTCGCCGACCAGGCGCTCAGCCTGAGCTGCCACTCCTCCTCGAACGCGATCCCGCGCTCGACCTGGTTGAAGTGCTCGGCGACCTCCTGCGGGACGACGAACGTCTGATCCGGATCGAGGCCCATGACCTCCTTCGTCGCGCGGACCTCGTCCTCGCCGAGCGGATTGCCGTGGGCCTTGGCCGTGTCCGTCGCGTGCGGCGCCGGGTAGCCGATGTGCGAGTGGACGACGACGAGCGACGGCTTCGCGGTCTCGGCCTGCGCGTTCGCGATCGCCGCGCGCAGCGCGTCGAGGTCGTTCACGTCCGGCACGTACTGCACGTGCCAGCCCTGAGCCTCGAGGCGGGCGCCGCGATCCTCGGTGAACGAGATGTGCGTGGTCCCGTCGATGCTGATGTGGTTGTCGTCGTAGAAGTAGACGAGCTTCCCGAGGCCGAGCGTCCCCGCGATCGACGCCGCCTCGTTCGAGACGCCCTCCATCAGGTCGCCGTCCGAGCAGATGACATACGTGCGGTGGTCGACGATCTCGTCGTACGGGCGGTTGAACGTCTCGGCGAGGAAGCGCTCTGCGATCCCGAAGCCGACGCCGTTCGCAAAGCCCTGGCCGAGCGGGCCGGTCGTCGCCTCGATCCCTGGGGTGTGGTGCACCTCGGGATGGCCAGGCGTGAGCGACTCCCACTGGCGGAAGCGCTTCAGCTCCTCGAGCGAGAGGTTGTAGCCCGCGAGGTGGAGCGTCGCGTACTGGAGGATGCAGGCGTGGCCGGCCGAGAGGACGAAGCGGTCGCGGTTCGGCCAGTGCGGGTTCGCCGGGTTGTGGCGCATCGTCTCCGTGTAGAGGAGGTACGCGAGCGGCGCGAGCGCCATCGCCGTGCCCGGATGGCCGGCGTTCGCCTGCTGGACCGCGTCCATGGCGAGCGTCCGGATCGTGTCTATCGACCGCTGTTCCAGCTCAGAGTTCGCCACGGAGCACCTCGTAGAGTCGTTGCTGCTGTTCCCGCGCCGAACGATAAGCGTCGGCCGCCTCCTCCCGCGGCTCGACCACGCCCGCGACCGGCGCGTCCTCCGGTTCGAGACCCTTCCGACGCAGGACCGAAACGGCTGCGCCGCGCAGCGACGCCTCCTCGACG
>DASZYW010000198.1:0-8578 GCA_035545195.1 Gaiellaceae bacterium | reverse complement strand
GTGATCGCGCAGGTGTTGTAGCTCGCCACGTAGATGCCGACCACGGGCGGCGAGCGTAACCTCCGCGACGTGGCGGCGCCCTTCCCCTCGACGACGATCGTCGGCTCGGCCGACGAGGCGTACGCCGCGCCCGCGTGCGTCGCGCTCCTCTCGGCCGCGACCGCCGTCCCCGAGCCGCTGCCCTGCCTGTTCCTCGACTGCGGCTGCAGCGAGCAGACGCTGGCCCGGATGCGGCGCGCATTCGAGCGCTGGTCGGTCCCGCTGCGGATCGAGCCCGTCGAGGAGGCGCTGGCCGACCTGCACACGGAGGCCTACGTGAGCCGGGCGACGTACGGCTCGTTGCTCGCGGCGGGGCTCGTCGGCGATCACAGCGAGCGGACGCTCTTCCTCGACTGCGACACGGTCACGCTCGGGAACATCGCCCCGCTGCTCGCGTCGGAGCTGCACGGGAGAACGATCGGCGCGGTGCAGGACGCGAGGCTCCGCTACGTGAGCGGCGAGATGGGCGTCCCCGACTGGCGGGAGCGCGGCCTCCCGCCGGCGCTCGCCTACTTCAACGCGGGCGTGCTCCTGATCGACAATCTGCGCTGGCGCGAGCAGGAGGTCGCGGACCGGGCGCTCGAGCTGCTGCGCGACCGGCCGGGCGCGTTCCCGATCGTGGAGCAGGGCGTGCTGAACGCGATCCTCGCGGGCGACTGGTGGCCGCTCGACCGCCGCTGGAACCATGCGCCGGCCCCCGCGCTCGCGATCCGGGTCGGAGAGCGGCTGCTCACCCGCCGGACGATGGAGCAGTTCGCGCCGCCCGCGATCGTCCACTTCGTCGACCGCTTCAAGCCGTGGCACGACGACTATCCGTCCTCGTACTTCCGCCGCGCCTACGTGCAGGCCGCCGCGAGGTTCGCGACCGAGTTCCCCCAGCCGCCACGCTGGAACGCGCTGCGCTGGGCGGCGAGCCGGCGGCGCATGATGCGCGCCTGGCGCGCCTGAGACGGCGCCTCAGCTCCAGTCGAAGCGGCGGCCGAGCAGGTCGAACAGCCGCTCGTTGGACGGGGCGAAGCGATCGCGGAGCCTCGCCCGGATGGCCGGGTCGATCTCCGGGTAGTCGCCCGCGTTCCTGTGCGGGTAGCCGAGCTCGTGCGGCGGGAGCCCGAGGAACGCGAGCGTCTTCGCGTACGAGCCGGCGGGATCGGACCAGAGCTCGCCGCTCTCGAGGATCAGGAAGCGCTCGCGCGGAAAGACCGCGAACCAGCGCTCCAGCTGCTCGGCGTACTCGCCGCGCGAGACGTAGGAGAAGTGCTGGTGCGCGAAGCCCGCGAATCCGGGCTCGTCGAGCACGCGCGGGAGCTCCGGCGCCAGGCGCTCCTCCTCCGCGTCGAGGGCCGCCTCGAAGGTCTCCAGCGGCTCGAAGCCGAGCCGCCGCTGGAAGTGGTACTGCGAGATCGCGCGCTCCACCGGGTCGCGGAGCAGGACGACCAGGCGCGCCTCTGGGACGACCGCTGCCGCCCGCTCCGCCGCACGCGGGTGGAAGAGGTAGTAGGGCGTCGCCTCGCCGGTCCGCTGTCCGGCCCGGAGCCGCGCCCGCAACGGGAAGTGCGCCCGGTACCAGCCGTCGCCCTTCTCGGAGAAGAGGCTGAAGTACTGCACCTCCTTGACCGCCGCCCGGACGACCAGGGGATGCCGGACGAGCGCGTTGTAGAGCGAGCTCGTCCCCGCCCGCTGCGCGCCGATCACGAGGAAGTCGGGCAGGGAGCGCGCCCGCGCGGTCGCACGTCGCAGCGCCAGGCGGGCGTGGACCCGGACGGCCGGGAGGGGCGCCTTCACGCCGCAATCCTCGCGTAACCTTGCCCGGCGTGTCCCCCCGAAGCATCAGCCGGTGGCGCCCCGGCTCCCGCGCGGGCCGCGGCGGGGCGACCGACCCGACCTCGTTCCTCTTCATCACGCTCGACTCGTGCCGGTACGACACGTTCGTCGCCGCCGACGCGCCGAACCTGAAGGCGGTCGGCGAGACGCATCGAGCGCTCGCGCCGGCGGCGTTCACGTACGCCTCGCACGCGGCGATGTTCGTCGGCTTCACCCCGTGGGTGCCGGAGCGGGTGGAGCCGTTCCTGAACCCGAAGCTCGCGAAGATCTTCAAGATGGCCGGCGCCGGCTTCCCCGGGAACGGGCGGGAGTGGGTCAGCCTCTCCGGGCGCAACGTCGTCGACGGCTTCCGGCGTCGAGGCTACGCGACGATCGGGACGGGGGCGGTGGACTGGTTCGACACGTCGACTCCGACCGGGAGACTGCTCACGTCCGATTTCGACACCTTCTACTTCGCAGGTCCGGCGGGGATCGCAGCGCAGGTCGCGTTCGTCGAGGAGCAGCTCGCGCGACGCGCGCAGCCGGCGTTCGTCTTCCTCAACGTCGGTGAGACGCACGTCCCCTACCACTTCGCCGGTGCGGCGTGGGAGCGGCGCAATCCGTGCGTCCCGTTCGGCGAGCACAACGACGCCGAGGCGTGCCGGGTCCGGCAGCGGGCCTGTCTCGAGCACGTCGACCGCGCGCTCGGGCCGCTGCTGGAGCGCTTCGCGGCCGCCAGCACGCTCGTCTGCGCCGACCACGGCGACGCCTGGGGAGAGGACGGGGTGTGGGAGCACGGGCTGCCGCATCCGAAGGTGCTCGAGGTGCCGCTGCTCCTCCGCCTGGGCACGCCGCCGGAAGGGCCCGCGTAGGTGCGCGCGCTCGCCCGCAGGGTGCTCCCGGCTCCCCTCAGCGAGCGGCTCCATCTCGCCCGCGAGCAGCTCCTGATGCGGCGCTTCGCGCCGCGCGTCGTCCGCCACCGCTACGGCGACGTCGAGCTGGCGGTGTCGCTCGAGGATCCGCTGGCTGCTGGGTGGTACGACGCCGACTGGGCGCTCCCCCACGAGATCGCGTTCCTCCGCCGCGGCCGGCTCGGGCCTGGCGCGCGTGTCTTCGACTGCGGCGCGCACCAGGGCGTGGTCGCCCTGATGATCGCGCACGAGGTCGCCCCCGGCGGCGAGGTGATCGCCGTCGAGGCCTCACCGCACAACGCCGCCGTGCTCGAGCGGAACCGCGACCTGAACGGCGCCGCGATCGAGGTCGTCGCGGCGGCCGTGACGGACCGGCCGGGCACCGTCCACTTCAGGGGAGCGCTCAACGGGTCGATCACCGGCCGGGGCGGCGGCGCGGTCGTCCCGGCGACGACGCTCGACGAGCTCACGCGTCGCTTCGGCGCGCCCGACGTCGTCTTCATGGACGTCGAGGGAGCCGAGCTGCAGGCGATCGCCGGCGGCGCGGAGACGCTCACGGCGCTGCCCGACCTCTTCGTCGAGGTGCACCCGCAGGGCGCCTCCGCGGAGCAGGTGCTGGCTGCGCTCCCCCGCGGCTACGACGTCTTCGTCGCGCCGTACCACGGCGAGTTCGTCCCGCTCGCGGAGGGCCGCGAGCATCTCGCCGGCAAGTGCAACCTCGTGCTCCTAGCCGCGGAGCCTGCGGCGCAGGCGGCGAGCGAGCACGCGTAGCGCGAGCGCGGGCGGCGGAGCGATCGGCTCGCCCCGCAGCAACCGGTCGTCCACGACGTCCCGCAGCGCGGCGGCGACCGCGGCCTCGGACCGGTCGCCGAGCGCCGGGCGCAGGCGGCGGAACGCGTAGGCCGCATCGCGTGCGAAGCGCGGGTACTCGAGGACGATCAGCGGCAGCTCGTACTCCGCGGCCGCCAGCAGAAGCCGGTAGGTCGCCTCCGCGATCGACGCCCGCTGGCGGCCCGGCCGCCGCGTCCCGTAGAGGCCGCCGGGAACGAAGGCGTCGCGCGCGCCGGCGGTCACCGCCAGACGCGAGGCCGCCGCCTGGTCGAGCTCGCGCAGCGGGACGACGAGCCAGTCGATCGTCGCCGGGTCGACGCTCCCGTCGGCGAGCAGCCCGGGCAAGGTCCACGTCAACGCGGGGCTCTTGACGACGTAGGGCGCGAGCGGGCTGGTCAGGTTCGCCTCGAAGCCCGCGTTCGCGTCGTCGTCGAACGGCAGCCGCTCGATGCCGGTCTCGAAGCCGAGCGCGTCGAGAAGCCTGACCAGCAGCGTCGTCCCTGCACGCCCCGGGCCGGCGATGACGAGGTGGTTGGCCACGGGAGCGCCACTGTACAACGCGCGTCCGGCCGCCTCCGGACCGGGCGATACGATCCCGGCGTGACGTCCGAGGCCGACGAACCGCCGCGGTTCTTCGCGGCGAAGCGCCTCGCCCGCCGCGCGGCGGCGGCGCCACTCTTCCTCTCGCTCGACGCGCTGGCGCTCGTCTACCGCTCAGACAAGCGAACCGCGCACGGCTTCCTTCCCCACTACCGTCGCCACCTCGGCCCGAGGCGCTTCTCCGTCCGGCGCGTGCTCGAGATCGGCGTCGGCGGCTACGACGACCCGTACGCCGGGCTCGCGTCGCTCCGGATGTGGCGGACCTTCTTCCCGCGCGCGCACCTGTTCGGGCTCGACGTCAACGAGAAGGCCGTCGGCCGCGAGCCGCGCATCACCGTCGTCCGCGGCAGCCAAGCCGACGCCGGGACGCTCGACCGGCTCCTCGAGCTCGCGGGCGGCGCGTTCGATCTGGTGATCGACGACGGCAGCCACGTCAACGAGCACGTCCGCTTCACGTTCGAGCACCTCTTCCCGCATGTCACGCCGGGCGGCCTCTACGTGATCGAGGACGTCGAGACGGCGTATCTCGAGCGCGAGGGCGGCGGCGCGCCGGGCGTGCCCGGAACCTCGGTGGCGCTGGCGAAGGACCTCGTCGACGGCGTCAACCGGGAGTACGTCTCCGCGGACTGGCGGCCGAGCCCCGTGCAGGAGCTCGTCTCCGCGCTCCACTTCTATCCGAACATCGTCTTCGTCGAGCGAGCGCCCGAGCGCGGCTAGGCGGGGACGGCGCCGCGCACGAAGTCGACGATCTCGCCCGTCGGCGCTCCCGGACCGAAGACACCCGCGATGCCGAGCCGACGCAGCTCGTCGGCGTCGTCGTCCGGGATCGTGCCGCCGACGAGGACGACGACGTCCTCCGCCCCGTTCTCGCGCAGCAGCTCGAGGATCCGGGGCACGAGCGTCATGTGCGCGCCGGAGAGGATCGAGATCCCGATCGCGTCGGCGTCCTCCTGGATCGCCGTCTCGACGATCTGCTCGGGCGTCTGGTGGAGTCCGGTGTAGATGACCTCCATGCCCGCGTCGCGAAGCGCGCGGGCGATGATCTTCGCGCCGCGGTCGTGCCCGTCCAGACCCGGCTTCGCAACGACGACTCTGATCTTGCCGGCCATCGCCGCAGAGGCTAGCGGAGCCGGCGCGGACGCGTCTCGCAGCCGCGGCCCGCGCCCGCGCATCCCTCTTTCGGGTATTGCCTTACACCCCATGCTCATCGAATATGCGGTCTCGGAGTCAGCGGCGACTCGACGAACCCATTCACAGCGGCTAGCACTGGGGGCGCAGGAGGATCCATGGCCGAGCCCGGCGGCTCGACGACACTCATCGATCTACTTGGAGTCATACGGCGTCACAAGTGGATCGTCATCCAAGCGGCAATCCTCGTCCCCGTCGTAGCGGTCGTGCACGCCGTCAGGCAGCCGACCGTCTACGCCTCGAGCGCCCAGGTGCTGCTCTCGCGCGAGAACGCCGCGGCCACGTTCGCGGGCGTCAACGACCCGACCGCGTCCGAGGACCCCAACCGCTACGCCGCGACGCAGGCGTTCCTCGCCCGCTCCCCCGACCTCCTCGCGCAGGTCGTCAAGGACGTCCACATTCCCGGGCTCACGAAGGGCGAGCTCGGCGCCGACTCGACGGTGACGCCGCGCACGGGCACGGACATCCTCACCTTCTACGTCCGCAATCGAGTCGCCGCCGACACGCAGGCGCTCGCGAACGAGTACGCGCACGACTACACGGTCTTCCGCCGCACGCAGGACACGAGCGCGATCCGCAAGGCCGTCGCCGAGCTCAACCTCCAGATCGGGCAGCTGGCGCAGAACGAGCTCTCGACGGGCGCCGGCCAGAGCCTCCTCGAGCGGCGCCAGCAGTTGCAGACGCTCGAGGCGCTCGAGAGCCAGAACACGTACCTCGCGCGACCCGCGTCGCCCCCGTCGGTGGTCTCGCCGACGCCCAGGCGCGATGCGACGCTCGGCCTCGCGCTCGGGATCCTGCTCGGGATCGGGCTCGCCTTCCTGCGCGAGGCCTTCGACACCCGCATCCGCTCGTCCGAGGTCATCGCGGAGCGCCTCCGCATCCCGCTGCTCGCCCGCCTCGGCCCGCCGCCGCGGGAGCTCCGCGACAGCGACGGGCTCCTGATGCTCGAGCGGCCCTATTCGCCGGAGGGCGAGGCGTTCCGGATGCTGCGCACGAGCCTCGACCTGATCAACCTCAACGGCCGGAACAAGACGATCATGGTCACGAGCGCCGTCGAGGGCGAGGGCAAGACGACGACGGCCTGCAACCTCGCGGTCGCCCTGGCGGCGGCCGGGCGCTCGGTCGGCGTCATCGACCTCGACCTGCGGCGGCCGTCGGTCAGCCGCTACTTCGGGATCAACGGCCGGCCCGGCGTGACGGAGGTGGCGCTCGGAGCGGCGACGCTCGACGATGCGCTCGTCCGGATCGAGCCGGAGGAGTGGCAGGAGGAGGCCCGCGACCTCGTCGTGCTCCCGTCCGGGTTCCTCCCGCCGAACCCGAGCGAGTTCGCGAGCAGCGCGGTGGTCGGCGACATCATGCAGCGCATCGCCGAGCGGGTCGACCTCCTGATCGTCGACACCCCGCCGGTCCTGCAGGCCGCCGAGGCGATCGCCCTCAGCGACCGGGTCGACGCGATCCTGATCGTCGTGAAGCTCGCGTCGGCGACGCGGCACAAGCTCGGCGAGCTGCGGCACGCGCTCGACGCCGCGCCCGCGACGCTTCTCGGCTTCGTGCTCACCGACACCGCGGCGAGCAGCGACGGCTACGGCAGCGCGTACGCCTATCCCGACCGGGATCTCGTCGCGTGAGCGCCACGATCTTCTCCGACCCGGCCGAGAGCACGCCGCCCGTCGAGGCGCTCGAGAGCCCGCTCGGGTACCCGCGGCTGCTCCACCTTCCCCGCAAGGGGCGGGGCTGGCTGATCCGGCGCGCTCTCGCCGCCTCCGACGTCGCAGGCCTGTTCGTCGCGCTCATCCTCTCTGGTCTCTTCGCGGAGGGGCCGGGCTGGCTCGTCGACGGGGGAGCGCTCACCTCGGCGCTCGTCCTGCTCGCCTGCTCGCCCCTGTGGGTGGTCGCGGCGAAGGCGCGCGGACTCTACGACTACGACGAGAGCCAGGTGTGCCACTCCTCGGTCGACGACCTGGCGCCGCTCGCCAACATCCTCACCCTCGCCGTGCTCGTCTACCTGTTCGCCGCGCACCTGTTCGGGATCGAGCAGCCGAACTACGGGCACGCGCTGGCCTTCTGGGTGACCAGCATCGTGCTGCTCCCGCTCGCCCGAGCCGGCGCCCGCGCGGCGTCGCGGCGCCACCCCGGCTACCGGCAGCGGACGCTGATCGTGGGCGCAGGGACGATCGGCCGCATGCTCACGCGCAAGTTCGAGTCGCACCCCGAGTCGGGGATCGAGATCGTCGGCTTCGTCGACACGTTCCCGCCCCCGGCGGACGCGGCAGACAGCTCGATCCCGGTGCTCGGCGAGCCGAACGACCTCCTCGAGCTCGTCCGCGAGCACAAGATCGACCGCGTGGTCGTCGCGTTCCCGGACGAGCGCGCACCCGTGATGGTCAACGCGCTGCGCTCGCTCCGGGAGTCCCGCGTCGAGATCGACGTCGTGCCGCGCCTCTTCGACTTGATCGGCCCCGGCGCGGAGATCCACACGATCGAGGGGATGCCGCTCGTTGGCCTCTCCCACCTCTCGCTCTCGCGCTCGTCGCTGCTGCTCAAGCGCGCGTTCGACATTGCGATCGCCGTGCCGTTCCTCATCCTCTGCCTGCCGCTCTTCCTCGTGACGGCCGTCGCGATCAAGCTCGACTCGAGAGGGCCTGTCTTCTTCCGGCAGACGCGGATCGGCCACCACGGCCGGCCGTTCCGGCTCGTCAAGTTCCGGACGATGGTCGTCGACGCCGACAGCCGCAAGCACGAGGTGGCGCACCTGAACCGGCACCTCCAGCCGGACGGCGATCCCCGCATGTTCAAGATCGAGAACGACCCGCGCGTCACCCGGGTCGGACGCGTGCTTCGCAAGAACTTCATCGACGAGCTCCCGCAGCTGCTGAACGTCGTGAACGGGACGATGAGCCTGATCGGGCCGCGGCCGCTGATCCCGGCCGAGGCGAGCTACGTCGACGACTGGGGCCGGCGCCGGCTCGACCTCAAGCCCGGGATGACCGGGATGTGGCAGGTGCTCGGGCGGAGCGCGATCGGCTTCGGCGAGATGGTGAAGCTCGACTACTTCTATACGACCACCTGGTCGGTCGGGCACGACATGAGGCTCCTCCTGCAAACGATCCCCGTGATGCTGCGGGGAGAGCCGCCGGTCTGATGTCCGCCTCCTCGCTCACTGCCGCACCGGCCGCGGGGCCGGTGGACGTCGACGCGCTCCCGCTCGT
>DASZYW010000197.1:0-13432 GCA_035545195.1 Gaiellaceae bacterium | reverse complement strand
GGTGGAGAGGGCGGTGTCGCGGATCTTCGGGTCGGAGCCCGGCGCGGTGTAGGTGAGCGCGAGCGAGTCGAGGTGGTGGACGGCCGAGGAGAGGGTGAAGGTGGTGGTGGTGCCGCCGCCGCCGTAGCTGACCGCGGTCGCGGTGCCGGCGATCCCGCCGGTGCCGTTGGGGTTGACGCTGAAGGCGCTGCCGGGGACGGCCTTGGTCTGGTCGAGCGCCTCCGACCAGGTGATCGTCACCGACGTCCCGGCCGAGTCGATCGTCGCCGAGCTCATCGTCGGGGCGGTGGTGTCGATCGTGATCGTCTTGCCGTTGGAGATCTGGTCGTTCGCGCTCGCCAGCGTCGGCAGGGTCAGCGTCGCTGCGTTCGTCGCCGCGTCCTTGATCGTGCCGCCGTTCAGCGTGAGCGCGGCGGTGGAGGCGTAGTCGAGCGTCGAGACGTTGTCACCCGAGCTGACGGAGTAGTTGAAGACGAGCGCGCTCGTCCCCGACCCAGACACATAGGTCGCGTCCTCGCTCGGCGTGGTGTTGAGGGTCAGGTGCGGCGTCCCGGTGACCGTGACGTTCTCGCTGAAGTTGACCGTGATCGCGACGGTGTTGCCGGTCGTGTAGCGGCCGGTCGCAGTCGACGTCGTCACCGAGCTCACCGTCGGCGCGGTCGTGTCGATCTTGATCGTCTTCCCGTTGGAGATCTGGTCGTTCGAGGTCGCCGGCGTCGGCAGGGTCAGGGTCGCGGCGTTGGTCGCGGCGTCCTTGATCGTGCCGCTGTTCAGGGTGAGCGACGTCGTGGCGACGTAGTCGAGGGCGGACGCCTGGGTGTCGCCGGCCTGAACGGTGTAGTTGAAGACGAGCGCGCTCGTCCCCGAGCCGGAGCTGTAGGTGGCGTTGCGGGACGGGGTGGTGTTGAGGGCGAGGAGCGGGCTGCCGGTGACGGTGACCGGCTCGCTGAAGTTGATCGTGATCGGCACCACCTGGCCGGTCGTGTACGACCCAGTGGCGAGCGAGGTCGACAGCGAGCTCACCGTCGGCGCGGTCGTGTCGATCTTGATCGTCTTGGAGCTCTGCAGCGAGCTGCCGCCGCCGACGGCCGGCAGGGTGAGGGTGGCGGCGTTGGTGGCGGCGTCTTTGATCGTGCCGCTGTTGAGGGTGAGCGAAGTGGTGGCGGCGTAGTCGAGTGCGGTGGCCTGGGTGTCGCCGGAGACGACCGTGTAGTTGAAGACGAGCGCCGAGGTGCCCGAGCCGGAGGCGTAGCTGGCGCTCTCGCTCGGGGTGGTGTTGAGCGCGAGCAGCGGCGTGCCGGTGACGGTGACCGGCTCGCTGAAGTTGACCGAGATCGGCACCACCTGGCCGGTCGTGTACGACCCCGTCGCCAGCGTCGAGGTGACCGACGAGACCGTCGGCGCGGTGGTGTCGACGACGATCGACTTCGAGTTCTGGAGCGAGTTGCCGCCGTTGAGCGCCGGCAGGGTGAGGGTCGCGTTGTTGGTGGCCCGGTCGTTGATCGTCCCGCCTGCGAGTGCGAGCGCCGACGTGCTCGCGTAGTCGAGCAGTGCGGAGTTGTCGCCGGCTTGCACGGTGTAGTTGAAGACCAGCGCCGAGGTCCCCGACCCCGACGCGTAGCTCGCCGTCCGCGACGGGGTGGTGTTCAACGTCAGCGTCGGTGTCCCGGTCACGTTGACCGGCTCGCTGAAGTTGACCGTGATCGGCACCACCTGGCCGGTCGGGTACGACCCGGACGCCAGCGTCGAGGTGACCGAGCTGACCGTCGGCGGGGTCGAGTCGAGCTTCAGCGTCAGCAGCTGGCCGACGCTGACGCCGTTGGTCGACGTCGCCGAAGCCGCCTTCGTTCCGGTCGAGCCGGTTGCCGTCGTCAGAGCGGTCGCGACTTCCTGCGCGGTACCGGACGTCGTCGTCTTCACATCCGAGCGCTCGGTGAACGTGGGACTGCCGGTCGGCGGGGTGAACGTGTCGCTCGCCCGGATGCCGAACACGCCGACGAGCAGGTTGCCGACCGCGCCGTTCGTGATCGCCGGTGCGGTGACCGTCGTGCCGCTGGCGTTCGACTGACCGGCGCTCGCGTCGATCGGGGCGGAGTCGTCGACATCGTAGAAGGCGGTGATCGTTCCGACGGCGAGCTGCGATGACGTCGTCGCGCAACTCGAGGCGGTCGTGAAGAGCGAGAACGTCTCGGTCGACGCCGAGACGTCGGCCGCCGTCGCAACCTTCCAGAACAGCTGCTGGTGGAAGTTCGTGCTGCTGTCCGTGCTGACGAAGCTCGTCCACGTGCCGGTCGACGTAGGCGGCGTCACGCAGACGCTCGTGCCGCCGCGCGTCGAGACCGCGGCGATCATCAGGTCGTCGACAGCGAGCCCGCTCGGCTTCGGGATCGCCAAGGTCGTCGCTCCGCTACCGGCGGTCGCAACCGTCCCGGACGCGCGATACGTGATCGCCGGGTCGATGACGTACGGCAGCGGCAGCGACGAGTCGTCGAGCTTCAGCGTCAGCCACCAGGATCCGCCCCGGCGCTCGACGTTCCAGCGCAGGCCGGACGGCGTCACGTCGCGGTGACTCGTATCCGTGACCGAGACCGGCAGGATCGAGAAGCCCTCGACACGGTTCGGTGGCGAGACGAGGACGCTCCCGTCGGGCCGCAGGGTGGGGACCAGCGAGCCGGCGTCGATCTTCCAGCTCCACGTCTTGAGGCCGAGATGCTTCTGGACGACGAGGTACTGCTCGACGTCGCTCCCGGCTCCGCCCAGCACGACGGCCTCCTGGCCGTACGAGGTGTGTCGCACAGCACCGTTCGCGTGCCGGGACCACGGCTGCGCGGTTGCGCCGTCCGCCTGGCGGAGCGTCAGCGTGCCGACGGGGCCGCTGTCCCCGTAGCCGGAACGGTGGATCGCGGACATCGCCCCGGTCTGCGCCTTCCGGCTCAGCCGAGCGTTCGCCGATGCGGAGCCGAGCTCGTGCTCGAGGAAGCTGGGTGTCTCCGTCGCGGAGCGGCCCGTCGGGCCGACGAGCATCCGCGCCACCAGCGCGGCGCCCGTTGCGACGGCGACCGCGAACCCGGCCACCAGGAGGAACGAGAGGAGGCGGCGCCTGGTCACGCGACGCCTCCGGCGAGGAGGAGAGACGCCGGCACCCCGGCGGTGGAGGCGGAGCGCTGCGGTGCGCCGCCTCCCTCCGCCGGGATGCTCGACGCGGACAGCACCGTCGGTATGCCCCGAGTGGCGAGCTCGGATAGGGCAATGACGATGCGAGTCGCAGCCGCTGCGGTGGCTGCGACGCTGGCGAGGCTCCCTGCACGCACGGCGAGGCGGAGGCCGGCAGGCCTCCGCCCGATCAGTGCAGTTGAGGAGCTCGCCATTCCTCGACACGCGCTGGGCGCGTGATCCTCCTGTGTTGTCTCTGCCGCAACTACCAGCCCCGCTTTCTCCCCTACTTCCGACCCGCAGCGGTCGAGGGGATTCAGCGCACTAGCAGTGTCGTCACAAAGTGCCGGAAACCTGAGGGCGTTGGGTGTGTTTTCGGTATGTCCGAGTGTCCCTCGAACGGGGGAAACCCTTTCGCCATGCGGGCTCCCGACCCTGTGTCAGCGGCCAGTGATCAGCCGCGCGCCGCGCCCGCGCGTCACGAAGCTGAAGGCCCAGCGGACGACCACGACGATCCGGTTCTGGAACCCGATCAGGTACCAGAGATGGACGACGAGCCAGGCGATCCAGGCCGGGAAGCCGCTCAGCCGCAGGCCTTTCACGTCGGCGACCGCGGCCGCCCGGCCGATCGTCGCGAGGTTCCCCTTGTCGCGGTACCGGAACGGCGGCGCCGCCCGGCCGGCGAGCCGCGCGCGAATCGCTCGCGCCGCGTACCTCCCCTGCTGCATCGCCACCGGCGCGACGCCCGGGAGGAGCTCGCCGCCCGGCCGGACCATGTCGCCGAGCGCGAAGACCTCGGGGTGTCCCGGCAGGGTCAGGTCGGCGCCGACCGAGATCCGTCCCGCCCGGTCGAGCTCGGCGCCGGTCTGCTCGGCGAGCTTCGCGGCGAGGCTCGACGCGGTCACGCCGGCAGCCCAGACCACGGTGCGGCTCGCGATCCGTTCCTCGCCGAGCGTCACGCCCTCCGCGTCGATCGCCGTCACCGCGCGGCCGGTGAGGACGGTGACGCCGAGCCGCTCCAGCGAGCGCGCCGCCTTCGCCGAGAGCGAGGGCGGGAACGAGGTGAGGATCCGGTCGACCGCCTCGACGAGCAGGATCCGCGCCGTCCGCGGGTCGACCCGCCGGAAGTCGCCGCGCAGCGTGTCGCGCGCGAGCTCCGCGATCTGTCCCGCCATCTCGACGCCGGTCGGCCCGCCGCCGACGACGACGAAGGTGAGCCAGGCGGCGCGCGCGGCGTCGTCCTCTTCCGCCTCGGCCGCCTCGAAGGCGGCGAGCAGCCGGCTGCGCACGTGCAGCGCGCTCTCGAGCGACTTGACCTCGGCCGCGTGCTCGCGCCACTCCTCGTGGCCGAAGTACGAGTAGCGCGACCCGCCGGCGACGACGAGCGTGTCGTAGGGGAGCGACCCCGGGGCGGGCACGCCGGCGACCGGCTCGAGCAGCACCCTCCGCCCGGCGAGGTCGAAGCCGGAGACCTCGGCGAGCACCACGCGCACGTTCTTGTTCCGCGTCACGACCGCGCGCAGCGGATAGGCGATGTCGCCCGGAGCGAGCGCGCCGGTCGCGACCTGGTAGGTGAGCGGCTGGAAGAGGTGGAAGTTGCGCCGGTCGACGAGCGTCACCTCGACCGGCGCGCCGCGCAGCCCGAGCACGGCCTGCAGACCGCCGAAGCCGCCGCCGACGACCACCACACGCTCCACGTCCCGGACGGTACTCCCGCGGAGGATCGGTGCGCTCCCCGACGCGACGGGCGCGGCGTGGTGGCACACCGACGACATGGAGCTCGTCTCCGGCAACCGGCTGACCGCGCTCGCCGCGCTGGCGTCGGGCTGCCGCTTCTTCGCCGGCTATCCGATCACGCCCTCGAGCGAGATCTACCGGACGATGATGGAGGAGCTGCCGCGCCGCGGCGGCCTCGGCCTCTCGGCGCCGGACGAGATCTCGGCGCTCTCGATGTGCGTCGGCGCCTCGCTCGCCGGCTACCCGGCGATGACCGCCACCTCGGGGCCGGGCTTCTCGCTGATGGTCGAGACGCTCCAGTACGCGGTCGCGACCGAGACGCCGGTCGTCGTCACGTTCGTGCAGCGGCTCGGACCGTCCACCGGCGGCGCCACCCAGGGAGCGCAGGGCGACGTGCTCCTGGCCGAGTTCTGCACCTCGGGCGGCTACACGATCCCCGTCTTCGCCCCGTCCACCGCGGAGGAGTGCTGGACGCTGACGCGCCGCGCCTTCGAGTGGGCGGAGCGGCTGCGCACGCCGGTCGTTCTCCTCTCCGACAAGGAGGTCGGGATGACGCTCGAGTCGGTCGAGGTCCAGGAGCTGTACGGCAACGGCCGGGTCGTGCGGCGCGGCGGCTTCGGCGCCGGCCGCGTCGTCGTCACCGGCTCGACACACGACCGCGAAGGCCGGCTGCGCAAGCCCGATCCCGAGGTGGTGGAGATCCTCGACGGCCTGCAGGAGAAGATCGACGCGGCCGCGCCGGAACTCGCGCTCGTCGACGCCGACCTCGAGGACGGCGCCGACACGCTCGTCGTCTCCTACGGCGTCACCGCGCGCGCCGCCCGCGAGGCGTGCCTGCGCGCCCGCGCGCGCGGCCGGCGCGTCTCCTTCGCCGCGGTGAAGACGCTCTTTCCGCTGCCCGAGCTGCCGCTGGTCGGCGCCGCGCGCGTCGTCGTCGCCGAGGAGAACCGCGGCGGCCTCTACGCGGGCGTGCTCGAGCCGCGGCTCGGCGGCCGCGAGCTCGTGCGCGTGAACGGCGTCGGCGCGTCGATCCCGCCGGCGCGGATCGAGGCGGCGATCGGATGACGCTGCTCCGCGACGCACCCGCGCCGTACTGCAAGGGCTGCGGCCACCCGCTCGTGCTGCGCGCCCTCGACCGCGCGCTCTCCGGCTACGCGCCGGAGGAGCTCGTCGTCGTGACCGACATCGGCTGCGTCGGCCTCGCCGACGCGCAGCTCGAGACGCCGCACACCGTCCACACGACGCACGGCCGCTCGACCGCGTTCGCCACCGGCATCCAGCTCGCCGACGCCGTGCTCGGCGAGGGCAGGCTGAAGGTCGTCGTCCTGATCGGCGACGGCGGCGCGACGATCGGGATCAACCACCTCGTCAACGCCGCCCTGCTCAACCCGGACGTGACGGTGGTCGTCCACGACAACTTCCTCTTCGGGATGACCGGCGGCCAGGGCTCCGCGTTCACCCCGCAGGGGTTCGTCACCGCGACGACCCCGGGCGGGAGCGCGACGCCGCCGCTCGACCTCTGCGCCGTCCTGCTCGCGGCGCGCGCGCCGTTCGTCGCCCGCACCGTCGGCGGCGACCGCGAGCTCGCCGACGTGCTCGCGCGCGCGGTCGCGCACCCGGGCTTCGCGGTCGTCGAGGTGCTCGAGCTCTGCACCGCGTACGCGACCCGCTGGAACGAGCTGACCGGCGGCGAGCTGCGCGCGGTGGCCGAGGAGGCGGGCTACGAGCTGGGCGTGCTCAGGGACGAGCCGCGGCCCTCGTTCGCGCACACGTATAAGAAAGGTGTGGACCGGCCCGAGCCGGCCGAGCGCGACGGGCTCGCGTTCGCCGGCGAGCTGCCGGCGCCGGCCCGGGTGATCCTCGCCGGGACCGCGGGCGAGCGCGTGCAGAGCGCCGCGACCGCCCTCGTCCGCGCCGGCCTCGCGCAGGGCCTGCACGCGACGCAGAAGAACGACAACCCGGTGACGCAGGGCACCGGCTTCTCGGTCTCGGAGGTGATCCTCTCGCCGGAGCCGATCCTCTACACCGGGATCGAGCGCCCCGACGCGGTGCTCATCGTCTCGCAGGACGGCGCGCGCGAGCTGGCGGCGACGGGCGTCTTCGACCGCGTGGACGGGCGCACCTTCGTGCTCGCCGACGAGACGGTCGAGCTCCCGGTCGAGGCCGAGCGCCTGCCGCTGCGCGCGACCGCGGGCGCGAAGGGCGCCGCGCTGGCCGCGGTCGAGGCCTGGCTCGCGCGCTAGTTCTCGGTCTCGAGCATGAGCCGCTCCCACTCGATCCGGTGCAGCCCGTGGGACGACTCGTGCGCGTTCTCCGCGAGCGCGTGGATCTCCCGGAGCAGCTCGGGATCGGCGGTCGCGTCGACCGTCTCGTGCAGGATCTGAAGCGCTCTGCGCTCGTCGCCGGTCGCGACGAGCCTGCTCGCCTGTTCGAGTGTGTTCATGCCCGGAGCGTCCGCCCGCCCGGGCGCGGCGGCATCCGCGAGCGCGCGGATCAGAGCAGCGTCGTGAGCGCCCGGACGAGCGACGGCGTGGGCAGGAACGGCTTCAGCGCGACGTAGCGCGGCGTCCAGCCCGTCGGCTCGAACTTGTCCAGGTAGGTCGTGAGCGCGCGGAAGCGGTAGCGCGCGTCGAAGAGGCGCACGAGCGGGCCGACTCCGCGGAAGATCAGCCGCGCGCGCCGGTCGAGCTGGGTCTCGAAGCCGCGCAACGGGGCGAGGTCGAGCCACGCCCGGGCGGCGCCGGCGGCGGCGAGCTCCTGCAGCGCGTGCACGACGACGGCCTCGGTCGCCCCCATCGGCGCGTCCGGCCGCCGGATCAGGTCCTCGAGCAGCCAGCCGTCCACCGCCGGCAGCGGCGCGCACGAGACCAGCGCCTCCAGACGCCCGTTCGCCAGCGCGAGGAAGAGCCGCTTCTCGCCGGCGAGCACGAGCGGGGAGGCGCGCAGGAAGGAGCCGGCGGCGGCGCGGCCGAGCCCGCTCTGCCAGGCGTCGACCGCCTCCTCGACCGCGGCCGCGTCGTCCGGCTCGTAGGCGCGGGTCTCGACGCCGGCGCGTCGCGCCCTGTTCAGCACCCAGCGCAGGCGCTTGCCCGGGTCGCCGCGCGGCGTGTTCCAGGTGCGCAGGTCGAAGTACGGCTGCTCGCCGATCTTGAGCACGCCGTAGCCGTGGGCGAGCGCGGTCCGCGCGAGCTCCTCGCCGATCAGGAGCAGGCAGATCCGTCGCCCGCGCAGCGCCCGCGTCAGCTCGCCGAGGTGGCCGTCGGAGCTCGTGAGCGGATCGCCCCAGAGCACGACGGCGCGCCCGTGCTCGAGGTAGGGCGCGGCGCCGCCGTCGAGCGGGAGCCACTGCCAGGGCGCGTCGTAGCGGACGAAGAAGGAGAAGGGGTTCCGCCCGTGCAGCGCGAGCAGCGCGGCGGGATCAGTCGAGGGCGATGACACCGTCGGCCGTCAGCCGCTCGATCTCGTCGTCGGGAAGCCCCCAGTCGCGCAGCGCCGCAGGGCCGTCGCGACGACCGGGCGCGGGCGCCGCGGCAGGCGTGCGGGAGAAGCGCGGCGCGGGGGCGGGGACGCCGTCGACGAAGGTTCCGCGCGCGACGTTGTGCGGGTGGAGCGGCGCCTCGTCGACGTCCAGGACGAGGCTGACGCAGGCCTCGGTGCCGGCGAACAGCTCCTCGAGCTCGGCACCGGTGCGCTGCGCGATCGCGTCGCCCAGCGCCGTGCGGATGCGCGGCCAGTTGCCCGGGTCGAGGTGGTCGAGCGGCGCGAGCGCCTCGAGCCCGAGCCGCCGCAGCGTCTCGTCGTAGAACCGCCGCTCCAGCGAGGCGACCGCGACGATCCGCCCGTCGGCGGAGCGGTAGACGTCGTAGAAGGGCGCGCCGCCGTCGAGCAGGTTGACGCCGCGCTCGGCCCGCCAGAGCCCCGCGTTGCGCAGCTCGTAGATCGCGGTCATCAGCAGCGCGGAGCCGTCGCTCACCGCGGCGTCGACGATCTGCCCCGCGCCGGAGGCGCGGGCCTCGAGCACCGCCGCCACGATCCCGAGCGCGAGGAGGAGCCCGCCGCCGCCGAAGTCGCCGACGAGGTTGAGCGGCGGCACCGGCAGCTCGCCGGGCCGCCCGATCGCGCCGAGCGCCCCGGAGAGGCCGACGTAGTTCAGATCGTGCCCCGGCGCGGATGCGAGCGGGCCGTCCTGCCCCCAGCCGGTCATCCGCCCGTAGACGAGCCGCGGGTTGCGAGCGAGGCAGACGTCCGGCCCGAGCCCGAGCCGCTCCATCACGCCGGGTCGGAACCCCTCGACGAGCGCGTCCGCCGTCTCGAGCAGCGAGAGCACGGCCTCGACTCCTGCGGCGCTCTTCAGGTCGAGCGCCACGGACGCGCGCCCGCGCAGCAGCGCGACGCCGCCGAGCTCCGCCGTGTCGCCGGGCCGCTCGACCCGCAGCACCGTCGCGCCGAGGTCGGCGAGCACCATCGCGCAGAACGGCGCCGGTCCGATCCCGGCCAGCTCGACGACGCGCAGGTCGTGCAGCGGTCCGGAGCGGGCAGGCGTTGCCACCCGCCGATCCTACGGTGCTACTTCCGGGCGCCGAGCACGCGGCAGTTCGGCAGGTGCTGCTCGCAGAGCCGCAGCAGGAGCGCGTGCAGCTCGCGGCGCTCGCCCTCGTCCAGCGGCGCGAGGAAGTCCTCGTCCAGCCGGCGCGAGAGCGCGCGCAGCTTCTCGAGGGTCTTCCGGCCCGCGGCGGTCATCGACACGGTCTGCCTTCGCCGGTCGGAGGGATCGCGGCGGCGCTCCACCAGGCCGGCGTCCTCGAGCTCGTCGAGCAGGCCGACCAGCTGACCCTTGTCGTAGCCGAGCGCGTCGGCGATCGCGCCCTGCGTCTCCCGTTCGCCCTCGTCGAGCAGGGCGAGGATCGCGTAGTGGTAGGGGTGCAGCCCGGCCTTCTCGTACTCGTCGAGCGAACGCTCCTTGGCCGCCATCCCGAGGCGCTTGAGCAGGAAGAGCGCGGAGGAGAGGAGCTCTGCGGGGAGCTGCTGGACCGCCGGCTGAGAAATCGTCTCGGTCACGGGAATTAGTGTAGCGCGGACAACGTTAGATCTCCTGTATTGTTGAACACATCAACGATTATGGAGGTCAAGTAGTGGTTTCGACGACGAACGGCAAGCGCTGGAGTGCTCTTGCCCTGATCGTGACTGCGCAATTCATGGTCATCCTCGACGTGGCCATCGTGAACGTCGCGCTGCCCTCGATCAAGCACGACCTCGGCTTCTCGGAGTCGAGCCTGCAGTGGGTCGTCTCGGCCTACGCCATCTTCTTCGGCGGCGCGCTCCTGCTCGGGGGGCGGCTCGCCGACCTGCTCGGACGGCGGCGCGTGTTCGCCGGCGGCCTGCTGCTCTTCGCGGCGAGCTCGCTGGTCTGCGGCCTCGCCTGGTCGGAGGGCTCGCTGATCGGCTTCCGCGCCGTCCAGGGCCTCGCCGGCGCGCTGCTCGCACCGGCCGCGCTGTCGCTGCTGATGACGACCTTCGCCGAGGGTCGCGAGCGCAACCTCGCGCTCGGGATCTACGGCGCCGCCTCGGGCTCCGGCGCCGCGGCGGGCGTCCTGCTCGGCGGCGTCCTCACCAGCTACCTCAGCTGGTCGTGGATCTTCTTCGTCAACGTCCCGGTCGGGATCGCCGCGGCGCTGCTCACGCCGGTGCTGCTCCGCGAGAGCCGTGCGGAGCTCGGCCATCGCCACTTCGACCTGCGCGGCGCCGCGACCGCGACCTCCGGGCTGATGCTGCTCGTCTACGCGCTCACGCGCGCGACGACCGACGGCTGGAGCGCGCCCGCGACGATCGCGCTGCTCGCCGCCTCGGTCGGTCTGCTCGGGCTCTTCCTCGTGATCGAGTCGCGCTCGCCGTGGCCGCTCCTGCCCCTCCGGCTCTTCCGGATGGGGACGCTCGCGGCCGCGAACTTCTCGATCGCCGTGATCGGCGCGGTCGCGTTCTCCGAGTTCTTCCTGCTCACGCTGTACCTGCAGCAGGTGCTCGGCTACAGCGCGATGCGGACCGGCGTCGCCTTCGTCGGCTTCGCCGGGACCGTCGTGATCGTCTCCAACCTCGCGCAGGCGATCGTGGCGAGGCTCGGCGTGCGCGCGACGCTGACGACCGGGCTCCTGCTCTCGTTCGTCTCGGTCGCCTGGCTGAGCCGGCTGCCGGTCGGCGGGCACTACTTCTGGGACGTCTTCCCGGGCTTCGTGCTCGGCGGCGCCGGGATGGCGCTCTCGTTCGTCCCGGTGACGATCGCCGGGCTCGCAGGCGTCTCGCCGGCCGACGCGGGTGTCGCGTCCGGGCTGATCAACACGAGCCGCCAGATCGGCGGCGCGATCGGGATCGCCGCCGCAACCGCGATCGCGGCGGCCGTCACGCCCGCCGGTCCCGACCTCGCGGCGCTCGACCACGGGTTCCGCGTCTCGCTCGTCGCGCTCGCCGGCCTGCTCCTGGTCGGAGCGGCCGTCGCCGCGGCGTTCGTCCGTCCCGCTCCCCGGCCGGCCCCGGTCGAGGAGCTCACCTACGCACTGGAGGAGGCAGCCTGATGCTCACCGCCACACGCCAGACCCGCCGCCAGGCCGTCGCCGCGCTGCTCGAGGGAATCGAGGAGCGCAGGCGGCGCGCCCTCGTCCTCAAGGCGCACGGCGTCCGCGCCGCCGGGCTCCGCGAGCTGAAGCAGGAGCTGCGCGAGCTCCGCTCGGAGCTCGCGGAGGCCGTCGCCGCCTAGCCCTGCGGACCCGTTGCCTCAGGCGAGGTCGAGGACGACCACGGGGATCTCGCGGATCCCGCGCGTCTTCTGCTCGTACTCCGCGAACGTCGGCCGGTCGCGCTTCTGCCGCTCGAAGATCGCGGCGCGCTCGTCGGCCTCGGCGACCCGCGCCCGTGCGGCGCGGGTCTCCGTGCCGATCTCGACGGAGACCTCGGGGTGCGCGAGCAGGTTGTGGTACCAGTCCGGGTTCTTGGCGGCGCCGCCCGCGGAGGCGAAGACGGCGACGGAGTCGTCGGAGAGGCGCTGGAAGGCGAGCGGGTTGACGCGCTCGGTCCCGGTCTTCGCGCCGCGGTGGTGCAGGAGCAGGATCCCCGTCCCCTCGAACGGCCCACCGACCCGGCCGTCGTTGGCGCGGAACTCGTCGATGATCTGCTGGTTCCAGTCGGACACGAGGCGACCATACCGGCGCGGCCTCGCCTCACGCGCCGTCCCCTCCGCGCGTTCTACTACCGAGATGGCGCGCGCAGTCGTGGACAGCCCGATCGGCCCGCTCGGCCTCGTCGCCTCCGACGAGGGGCTGAGCGCCGTCCTCTTCGACGGGAGCCGGCTCCGTCCGGAGGGCGACTCGCCGGTGCTCGCGGAGGCTGCCCGGCAGCTCGCCGTGTACTTCGCGGGCGAGCTCGTCGACTTCGACCTGCCGCTCGACCTGCACGGCACCGACTTCCAGCGCAGCTGCTGGCTCGCGCTCGCGACGATCCCGTACGGGCAGACGGTCAGCTACGGCGAGCAGGCGCGCCGGCTCGGCCTCGGTCCCGACGCGGCGCGCGCGGTCGGCTCCGCGAACGGCAGCAACCCGGTCCCGATCGTCCTCCCGTGCCATCGCGTGATCGGCGCGGACGGCTCGCTGACCGGCTTCGGCGGCGGCCTGCACGTGAAGCGCTTCCTGCTCGAGCACGAGGGCGCACTCTTGCCGCTCGGCTGAGTGTGTGTTGTATACTGAACTCGATGGTTCAGTATGCGACCGACGTCGACCGGGCCTTCGCCGCGCTCGCCGACCCGACCCGCCGCGCCGTCCTCGAACGGCTCGGCACGGGCAGCGCGACGGTGAGCGAGCTCGCGCAGCCGTTCGGGATGTCGCTGACCGGGATGAAGAAGCACATCCGGCTGCTCGAGGAGGCGGAGCTGGTCACGACGGAGAAGGTCGGCCGCGTCCGCCGCTGCAAGCTGGCGCCGTACGCCTTCGAGGGGATCAGCACGTGGCTGGGGCGGCTCGACCGGTTCGCCCAGGTCGTCGAGAGAACGAAAGGACAGTGATGGCACGGAAGTTCACCGCAGAGGAGAAGGCCGCCGCGAAGGCGGCGCTGAAGGACACGGAGGGCGAGGCGGCCGTGCAGGCCGCGATCGCGAAGATGAACGACGCCGATCGCGCGATCGCGGAGCGCGTGCACGCGATCGTGCGCAAGGTCGCGCCCGAGCTGACGCCGAGGACGTGGTACGGCATGCCGGCCTACTCGAAGAACGACAAGGTGATCTGCTTCTTCAAGGACGCGGGGAAGTTCAAGGAGCGGTACTCGACCTTCGGCTTCAACGACAACGCGAACGTCGACGACGGCACGATGTGGCCGGTCGCCTACGCGCTGCCGAAGCTGGCGAAGGCCGACGAGAAGAGGATCGCCGAGCTCGTCGAGCGGGCGGTGAGCGAATGAACGAGACCACGGTCACCAAGCCGAACGAGCTCGAGATCCGCGTCGAGCGGGTCTTCGACGCGCCGCGCGAGCACGTCTTCTCCGTCTGGACGAACCCGGAGCTGAT
>DASZYW010000196.1:0-20070 GCA_035545195.1 Gaiellaceae bacterium | reverse complement strand
GAGCGTCGCGCGCGCCTCCTCCTCGTCGATCCGGGCGAGCGCGAAGCCGACGTGGATCAGCACCCAGTCGCCCGGCTCGATCTCGGGCGTGAACGCCACCGAGACGTCGCGGCGGACGCCGGAGACGTCGACGCGGGCGAGCCCGTCGCCGAGCCGCTCGACCACCTGTCCTGGAATGCCAAGGCACATGCAGACAGGGTCCCGGCAGCGCGGACGCACAGCATCCCGGAAAACCCGCACGCGCATGAGGCGCGGCACCGATGCTGCGACGCGGCTTCCCGAGCAGTCTGGAGTCATGTCCGAGACGCTCAGTGCAGGCGACCTCGGCGCTCTCTTCGGCGCGCTGCGCGCACGCGGCTACCGGGTCGTCGGACCCGCCGTCCGCGACGGCGCGATCGTCCAGGCCGAGCTCTCCGAGCCGGCCGAGCTCCCCGTCGGCTGGACGGACGAGCAGGAGCCCGGCTCCTACCGTCTGAGCCGGCGCGGCGACGGCGCCTACTTCGGGTACGCCGTCGGCCCGCACTCGTGGAAGGCGGAGCTGCTCCCGCCGCGCGTCCGCCTCTGGCAGGCGCAACGGGAGAACGGCGGCCTCGCCGTCGAGGAGCCGCCCTCCGAGAGCGAGCCGACCGCCTTCGTCGGCGTCCGCCCCTGCGAGCTCGCCGCGATCGAGATCCAGGACCGCGTCTTCCTCGGCGGCCGCTTCCAGGACGCCGACTACGCCGCGCGGCGCAGCGACGTCTTCCTCGTCGCCGTGGAGTGCGGCACCCCGTCCTCCCTCTGCTTCTGCTCCGCGCAGGGCACCGGCCCGGGCGCGACCGAGGGCTTCGACCTGGCGCTCACCGAGCTGCTCGACGGCGACCACCGCTTCCTCGTCCGCGCGGGCTCGCCCGCCGGTGAGGCCGTGCTCGCCGACCTGCCGACCCGCCCCGCGACCCGCGAGGACGTCGACGCCTCCGGCCTCGTCGTCGCCGCCGCCGCGCGCGCGCAGACGGGACGCTTCGACGGAGAGGGCGTCCAGAGCCTCCTGCTGCGGAACCTCGAGAGCCCCGTCTGGGACGCGGTCGCCGAGCGCTGCCTCAGCTGCGGCAACTGCACGCTCGTCTGCCCCACCTGCTTCTGCACCCACGTCGAGGACACCTCTTCGCTGGACGGCGCGACGGCCGCCCGCGACCGCGTCTGGGACACGTGCTTCTCGCTGCGCTACGCCGAGATGCACGGCGGCAACACCCGCCCGACCACGCGCGCCCGCTACCGGCAGTGGCTCACGCACAAGCTCGCCACCTGGGAGGACCAGTTCGGCACCGCCGGCTGCGTCGGCTGCGGCCGCTGCATCGCGTGGTGCCCGGCAGGCATCGACATCCGCGCCGAGGTGAAGGCGATCCGAGCGGAGGAGGACGCCCATGCGCACGCTTGACACGCTGATCGGCGAGAACCCGGTCTTCCAGGGACTCGCCGCCGCACAGCTCGAGTTCCTCGCCGGCTGCGGCCAGAACGTCGCCTTCGACGCGGGCGACCGGCTCTTCCGCGAGGGCGACTCGGCCGACACCTTCTTCCTCGTCCGCCACGGCCTCGTCGCGCTCGACGCCTACGTGCCGAACCGCGGCCAGATGACGGTCGAGACGGTCGGCGCCGGCGAGATCGTCGGCTGGTCGTGGCTCGTCTCGCCGTTCCGCTGGCACTTCACCGGCCGCGCCGTCGAGCCCGTCCGCGCGATCCAGTTCGACGGCGCCTGCATCCGCGAGAAGCTCGAGGCCGACCCGAAGCTCGGCTACGAGCTGCTCACCCGCTTCAGCCAGGTGATCGTCGAGCGCCTCCAGTCCACCCGTCTCCAGCTGATGGACGTCTATGGCAACGGTCGCTGAGCCGCTCGCCGCGTACGGTGCGATGGTCCCGCTCGCCTACACGGTCGCCCGCTCGCGACGGGAGAACCACGACAACTGGACGCTCGAGCTCGAGCCGGTCGACGCCGCGATCGACCCGATCGGCCCCGGCCAGTTCGACATGCTCTACGCGTTCGGGGTCGGCGAGGTGCCGATCTCGAACAGCGGCGACCCCGACCGCGTGCCGACGCTCGTGCACACGATCCGCGCGGTCGGCCCCGTGACGAAGGCGCTCTGCGCCGCCCGCCCCGGCGACGTCGTCGGCGTCCGCGGGCCGTTCGGGAACCAGTGGCCGCTGCACGAGGCGGTCGGCCGCGAGCTCGTGCTCGTCGGCGGCGGCGTCGGCCTCCCCCCGCTCCGCCCCGCCCTCTACAAGGCGCTCGCGCACCGCGACGAGCTCGCCGGGCTCCACGTCCTCTACGGCGGCCGGACGCCGCGCGACCTCCTCTTCACGCGCGAGCTCGAGCAGTGGCGCGCCCGCTGGGACGTGACCGTCGGCGTGACGGTCGACGCCGGCGACGCGGACTGGCGCGGCAACGTCGGCGTGGTCACGAAGCTGATCCCCGGCGCCTCGTTCGATCCCGCCAACTCAGTCGCGTTCGTCGTCGGGCCGGAGATCATGATGCGCTTCACCGCCCGCGCTCTCCTCGCCCGCGGCCTCCCGCCCGAGCGGATCTGGATCTCGATGGAGCGGACGATGCGCTGCGGCATCGGGCTCTGCGGCCACTGCCAGCTCGGGCCGACGCTGATCTGCCGCGACGGGCCGATCTACCGCCTGGACGAGATCACCCCGCTGCTGGAGGTGCCGGAGCTGTGAGCGTCCACAAGCCGAGACTCGCCGTCTACAAGTTCTCCTCCTGCGACGGGTGCCAGCTCTCGCTGCTCGACTGCGAGGAAGAGCTGCTCGACGTCACCGACGCCGTCGAGATCGCGTACTTCCTCGAGGCCTCGAGCGCGGTCGGCAAGGGCCCCTACGACGTCACGCTCGTCGAGGGCTCGATCTCGACCCCGCACGACGCGGAGCGGATCCACGCGATCCGCCGCGCCTCGAAGGTGCTCGTCTCGATCGGCTCCTGCGCGACCACCGGCGGGATCCAGGCGCTCCGCAACGGCCGCTCGCTGGACGCGTTCGTCTCCGCCGTCTACGCGAGCCCCGAGCACATCTCCGCGCTCCGCACCTCGACCGCGATCGCCGACCACGTCCCCGTCGACTTCGAGCTCAACGGCTGCCCGATAAACAAGACGCAGCTGCTCGACGTCGTCGGCTCGCTGCTCGCCGGCCGCCGCCCGAACGTCCAGAGCTACGCGGTCTGCGTCGAGTGCAAGCGCGCCGGGATCCCGTGCGTCCTCGTCTCGCACGGAACCGCCTGCCTCGGCCCGGTCACCGCGGCCGGCTGCGGCGCCCTCTGCCCCCTCTACGCCCGCGGCTGCTTCGGCTGCTTCGGCCCGAAGGAGCAGGCCAACGTCGCCGCGCTGGAGCAGACGCCCCTGATGAGCGCCTTCCGGGAGGTGAGCTTCCGGTGAGCCGGACGAAGACGATCCGCACCGACTACCTGGCCCGCGTCGAGGGCGAGGGCGGGATGACCGTGAAGATGCGCGACGGCGCCGTCGAGGACGTGCAGCTCCGCATCTACGAGCCGCCCCGGTTCTTCGAGGCGTTCCTGCAGGGCCGCGACTTCCGCGAGGCGCCGGACGTGACCGCACGCATCTGCGGCATCTGCCCGGTCGCGTACCAGATGGCCGCGTGCCTGGCGATGGAGTCGCTCGCGGGCGTCGAGGTCGAGGGCCAGCTCCGCGCGCTGCGCAGGCTCCTCTACTGCGGCGAGTGGATCGAGTCGCACACCCTCCACATCTTCATGCTCCACGCACCCGACTTCCTCGGCGTCCACAGCGCGGTCGAGCTGGCCGCGATCGACCGGCCGCTGGTCGAGACGGCGCTGCGCCTGAAGAAGCTCGGCAACGACGTGATGCGCGTCGTCGGCGGGCGCGAGGTGCACCCGATCAACGTCCGCGTCGGCGGCTGGTACAAGGCGCCGACCCGCGCGGAGCTCGACGCGCTCGTCCCCGAGCTGGAGTGGGCGCTCGCCGCCTCGCTCGACGCGACGCGCCTGGTCGCGGGCTTCGACTTCCCGGAGCTGGAGCAGGACTACCTGTTCATGGCGCTCGCCGACGACGACGAGTACCCGATCGACCGCGGCTCCCACCTCGTCACGTCGCACGGCGCCCTCTTCCCGGTCGCCGACTTCTACGAGCACGTGACCGAGCACCACGTCGCCCACTCGAACGCGCTGCAGGCGACGCTCGACGGCGAGCCCTACCTCGTCGGCCCGCTCGCGCGCTACGCGCTCCACCACGAGCGCCTCTCCCCCGCCGCGCACGCCGTCGCCGGCGACGTCGGACTGGAGCCCGTCGTGAAGAACCCGTTCCGGTCGATCGTCGTGCGCGCTGTCGAGCTCGTGCACGCGTGCGAGGAGGCGCTCCGCCTGATCGAGCACTACGAGCAGCCCCCGGAGCCGAGCCTCGAGGTCCTTCCCCGCGCGGGCACCGGCCACGGCGCGAGCGAGGCGCCGCGCGGAGTGCTCTACCACCGCTACCGCCTCGACGACGCCGGCACGATCCTCGACGCGAAGATCGTCCCTCCCACCTCGCAGAACCAGCGGATGATCGAGGACGACCTGCGCGCGTTCGTCGGCGCCCACGCGTCCCTGCCCGACGAGGAGCTGCAGTGGCGCTGCGAGCAGGCGATCCGGAACTACGATCCCTGCATCTCCTGCGCCACGCACTTCCTCGACCTGCAGGTGCAGCGGCTCTGAAGACGGTCGTGATCGGAGTCGGGAACGACCTGCGCGGCGACGACGCCGCCGGCCTCCGTGTCGCGCGTGCGCTCGCGGACGAGGCCGAGGTGCGCGAGCTCGAGGGCGAGCCGGTCGGGCTGATGGACGCGTGGGACGGCTTCGAGCGCGCGATCCTCGTCGACGCGACCCAGTCGGGCGCGGCGCCCGGGACCGTGCTCCGGATCGCGGCGCACGAGGCGCCGCTGCCGCCGGAGATGCGCCGTGCGTCGACGCACCTGCTCGGCGTCGCCGACGCCGTGGAGCTCGCGCGCACGCTGGAGAAGCTGCCGCCGTGGACGGTCGTCTACGGGATCGAGGGGGCGTGCTTCGACACCGGCGCCGCGCTCAGCCCCGAGGTCGAGTCGGCTGTCGGCGAGGTGGCGGCCGCGATCCGCGAGGAGCTCGCCGGTGCATGAGCAGGCGCTGCTCAAGGACCTCGTCCGCGAGATCGAGGCCGTCGCGGCCCGCGAGGGCGCGCGCGGCGTCAGCGCGGTGCGGGTCAAGGTCGGGCCGATGTCGCACATGACGCCGGAGCACTTCGTCGAGCACTTCGTCGACGCGACGCGCGGGACGATCGCCGAGGGCGCGCGCTGCGACGTCGAGCCGATCGACTCGCACGACCCGCTCGCGCAGTCGATCGTCCTCGAGAGCGTCGAGCTCGAACTGCCCTAGTGCTGCGCATTTCCACAGCGCGGCAGCGTCTCTGCCTCGCATTGCGAGGCGGATGCCGTTTGAAATGCCGCAACGGCGCAGCGATAATCGGCGGCGCCCATGTCGGTCGAGGAGCGGACAGCGAGCGAACGGATCCTCGGCGCCCGCGAGCGCTACGTCTCGCGCGGCGTCTCCACGCCGGCGCTCGTGGTCGACCGCGCGGAGGGCGCGCGCGTCTGGGACGTCGACGGACGCGAGTACCTCGACTTCGGCGGCGGCATCGCCTGCCAGAACCTCGGGCACGGGCCGGAGACCGTCGTCCGCGCGATCCACGAGCAGGCCGACCGCTTCCTGCACCAGTGCTTCATGGTCGGGATGTACGAGCCGTACGTCGAGGTCTGCCGCCGGCTTGCCGAGTCGTGGCCCACGCCGAGGGAGGACGTCAAGTCGCTGCTCGTCAACTCCGGCGCCGAGGCGATCGAGAACGCGGTCAAGATCGCGCGCGCCGCGACCGGCCGCGACGCGGTCGTCGTCTTCGACCGCGCGTTCCACGGCCGCACGAACCTGACGATGGCGATGACCTCGAAGCTCGTCTACAAGCAGGGCTTCGGGCCGCTCGCGCCCGACGTCCACCGCGCGCCGGCGCCGTATCCCTTCCGCGGCGTCTCGACCGAGGACGCCATCCACGGCCTCGAGCTCCTGTTCAAGCAGGACGTCGACCCGGCCTCGGTCGCGTGCGTCGTGCTGGAGCCGGTGCAGGGCGAGGGCGGCTTCATCCCGATGCCGGCGGAGTTCGTGCGGGCGCTGCGCCGGATCTGCGACGAGCACGGGATCCTCTACGTCGACGACGAGGTGCAGTCCGGCTGCGGGCGCACCGGGACGATGTGGGCGATCGAGCGGCTGGACGTGGAGCCGGACCTGATCGTGAGCGGGAAGACGCTCGGCGGCGGCCTCCCGCTCGCCGCGGTCACCGGCCGCGCCGAGCTGATGGACGCGCCGCACCCGGGCGGGCTCGGCGGCACCTTCGGCGGCAACCCGCTCGCCTGCGCGGCCGCCGCCGCCATTCTCGACGCGCTCGCCGAGCCGGGCTTCCGCGCCCGCGCCGACCACGTCGAGACGCTGCTCCGCGCCCGGCTCGAGCGGATCGCCGCCGCGAGCCCGCTCGTCGGCGAGCTGCGCGGCCTCGGCACGATGCTCGCGCTCGAGCTGCGCGAGCCGACGCCGGACGCGGCGAAGGCCGTCACCGCCGCCGCGCTCGGGAAGGGGCTGATCCTCCTCTCCTGCGGCCTGTACGGAAACGTGCTCCGGCTGCTGCCGCCGCTGACCGCCACCGACGAGGAGCTCGAGCGGGGTCTCGACCTGCTGGAGGAAGCGCTTGGCGACGCAAGCGCCCGCACCGCCTGAGTCGGCGCCGCGCTCCGGCGCCGCGCCGGCCGTCCGGCTGAGCGGGATCCGCCGCGTCTACGGCGACGTCGTCGCGATCGAGCGCCTCGACCTCGAGATCGCCGAGGGCGAGTTCTTCACGCTGCTCGGCCCGTCAGGCTCGGGCAAGACGACGACGCTGCGCGTGATCGCGGGCTTCGAGCGTCCCGACGCGGGGCGCGTCGAGCTGCAGGGCGCCGACGTCACCGGCACGGCGCCGTCCGAGCGCGCGGTGAACACCGTCTTCCAGGACTACGCGCTCTTCCCGCACATGACCGTGCTGGAGAACGTCGAGTACGGGCTGCGCGTGAAGGGCGTCTCGCGCGCGGAGCGCCGCGCCCGCGCCGAGGAGGTGCTCGAGCGCGTCCGGCTCCCGAAGCTCGGCTCGCGGCGCCCGGTGCAGCTCTCGGGCGGCCAGCGCCAGCGCGTCGCGCTCGCCCGCGCGATCGTCAACGGCCCGCCCGTGCTCCTGCTCGACGAGCCGCTCGGCGCGCTCGACCTGAAGCTGCGCCAGGAGATGCAGGTCTTCCTCAAGGAGCTCCAGCGCGAGCTCGGGATCACGTTCGTCTACGTGACCCACGACCAGGAGGAGGCGCTGACGATGAGCGACCGCCTCGCCGTCTTCAACGAGGGGCGGATCGAGCAGATCGGCACTCCGGCCGACGTGTACGAGCACCCGCGGACGGAGTTCGTCGCAGGGTTCGTCGGCGTCTCTAACGTGCTCGACCGCGACGGCCGCCGCATCACCGTCCGCCCGGAAAAGATCCAGATGAGCGAGGACGGCGACGGCGCGCCCGGGACGGTCCGGGAGGTCGTCTACGTGGGGATGGTCACCCGCTACATCGTCGAGCTCGACTCCGGGGGCGAGCTCGTCGTCGTCAGGCAGAACCTCGAGACGTCCTCGCAGGACGCGCTCGAGCAGCGAGGCAAGCGCGTCCGGCTCTCGTGGAAGCCGGAGCACACCTACGAGATCGGGGTCGAGGAGGGCAACGAGTGAGGACGTTCAGATACGCGCTGGTCGCGGCGTTCGCGGCGGCGCTCTGCGTACCCGCAGCCGGGATCAGCGCCGGCAACGGGCTCCCGACGACCGTCGGGAAGGGCGAAGGGCAGCTCAACCTGATCGCCTGGGAGGGCTACACGCAGCCGCAGTGGGTGAAGCCGTTCGAGCAAAAAACCGGCTGCCAGGTGCACGCGAAGTACGCGGGCTCCTCGGACGAGATGGTGACCCTGATGCGGCAGGGCGGCGGCACGCAGTACGACGGCGTGTCGGCGTCGGGCGACGCGAGCCTGCGCCTGATCTACGGGCACGACGTCGCGGCGGTCAACCCGGCGCTGATCCCGGACTTCAAGAACTTCATCCCGGCGCTGAAGTCGCCGCCGCACAACACGGTCGGCGGAGTCCACTACGGGATCTCGCTCCAGTGGGGCCCGAACACGCTCCTCTGGAACACGAAGAAGGTGAAGCCCGCGCCGACGAGCTGGGCCTCGATCTACAGCGCGAAGTACAAGGGCAAGATCACCGTCCCGGACAACCCGATCCAGATCGCCGACGCGGCGCTCTACCTCTCCAAGGCGCAGCCGTCACTCGGGATCACGGACCCGTACGAGCTGGACTCGTCGCAGTTCAACGCGGCGATCAACCTGCTGAAAAGGCAAAAGCCCCTGATCAAGAAGTACTGGGCGCTTGCCTCGGACGAGATCGACCTGTTCAAGAACGGGGACGCCGTGATCGGCGCGTCCTGGCCGTATCAGACCAACACGCTGATCGCGGACAAGGCGCCCGTCAAGGACGAGATCCCCAAGGAGGGCGCGACCGGCTGGGCCGACACCTGGATGATGTCCGCCCACGCCAAGCACCCGAACTGCATGTACAAGTGGATGGCCTGGGTCTCGACGCCGAAGGTGCAGGCGCAGCAGGCGATCTTCTTCGGTGAGACGCCTGCCAACACGAAGGCGTGCGCCGTGATGGACAAGCTGTCCAAGGGCTCCGCGGAGCAGTACCACTGCGGCGCCTCGGCGGCGTACTTCAACTCGATCAAGTTCTGGAAGACGCCGGTGGCCGCGTGCGGCAACGGCAAGAACGACTGCATGGACTACACGAAGTGGCAACAGGCCTGGACGCAGCTCAAGGGCTGAGTCCCCTCGAGACCGGTAACAGCCCGCCGGGTCGCCCCACGAGGGCGGCCCGGCTCCGGCTGTCCGGGCTCTTCTGGCGCCACCGGTGGGCCAAGGCGCTGCTGCTCCTGGCCCCGCCGCTGCTCGCGTTCCTGCTCGTCTACGTCGCGTCGCTGGTCGCGCTCTTCATCTCCTCGTTCTGGACGATCGACCCGTTCACGTCGCAGCTGCGCCACGTCTGGAACGTCGACAACTACCGCACTCTCTGGCAGGCCGGCGCGTACCACTCGGTCGCGCTGCGCACGATCGGGATCGCGGCCGCCGTCACCGCGGCCGACGCGCTGCTCGCCTTCCCGCTCGGCTACTTCATGGCGCGGATCGCCGGCGGCCGCTCCCGCGCCTTCATCTTCGTCGCCGTCCTCCTGCCGCTCTGGTCGAGCTACCTCGTCCGCGTCTACATCTGGCGGCTGATCCTCGACGACAAGGGCGTCCTCAACTGGACGCTGCAGAAGCTCGGCCTGCCGGCGCTCCACATCGGCTACTCGAACTGGGCCGTCTGGCTGATCTTCACCTATGTGTGGCTGCCGTTCATGGTGCTGCCGGTCTACGGCGCGCTCGAGCGGATCCCGGAGTCGTTCGTCGAGGCCTCGCGCGACCTCGGCGCCGGCATGTGGACGACGTTCCGCCGGATCGTCCTGCCGCTCGCGCTTCCGGGCGTCGTCGCCGGCTCGATCTTCACGTTCTCGCTCACACTCGGCGACTACGTCACGCCGCTGCTCGCCGGCGGCGCCTCGTCGCAGTTCATCGGGAACGTCGTCTACGACAGCATCACCACGCAGCAGACGCCGTTCGCGGCCGCGTTCGCCGCGGTGCCGCTCGCGGTGATGGGCGTCTACCTCCTGATCGCGCGCAAGCTCGGCGCCTTCGAGGCGCTCTGATGGAGGGCCGCGGCGCCCGCGTCGCGCTCGGCGCCTGGTCGGCGCTCGTGATCCTCTTCCTCTGGATCCCGCTGGCGCTGATCGCCGTCTACGCGTTCAACAAGTCGAACGTCCAGAGCTGGCCGATCCCCGCCTTCTCGACGCACTGGTTCCACGCCGCCTGGACGGCCGAGATCCGCACCTCGCTCTGGCTCTCCGTCCGGGTCGGCCTGATCGCCACCGGGATCGCACTCGTGCTCGGCTCCGCCGCGGCGTTCGGGGTCGACCGCTTCCGCTTCTTCGGCCGCGAGGCCGTCTCGTTCCTGCTCGTGCTGCCGATCGCGCTGCCGGGGATCGTCACCGGGATCGCGCTCAACTCCGCCTTCGTGACCGGCAACGTCACGCTCTCGCTCTGGACGATCGTGATCGGCCACGCGACCTTCTGCGTCGTCGTCGTCTACAACAACGTGCTCGCCCGGCTGCGGCGCACCTCGCCGTCGCTGATCGAGGCGTCGCAGGACCTCGGCGCCGACGGGTGGCAGACGTTCCGCTTCGTGATCTGGCCGGTCCTCTCCACCGCGCTCGTCGCCGGCGGGCTGCTCGCGTTCGCGCTCTCCTTCGACGAGGTGATCGTGACGACGTTCACCGCCGGCTCCCAGAACACGATCCCGCTGCTCATCCTCGGCTACATCCGCCTCGGCCAGCAGCTCCCCGTCGTGAACGTGATCGCGTTCGCGATGATCGTCCTCACCACCGTCCCCGTGCTGCTCGCGCAGCGGCTCATGCGCGACACCGGCGTGCTCCGCCGCGGGGCCGGCAACGTCACCGAAGCAGTCGAGTCAGCCCAGATCACCGCCGTCTGACAGGAGGCCCGAATGAGCACCACGACCGACACCTACAAGTGCTTCATCGGCGGCGAGTGGACCGACGCCGCCTCCGGCGAGACGATGGAGGTGATCGCGCCCGCGACCGGCGAGCGGATCGCCGAGGTCCCGCGCTGCGGCGCCGAGGACGTCGACCGTGCCGTCGCCGCGGCCGCGAAGGCGCTCCCGGAGTGGCTCGAGCAGACGCCGAAGCGGCGCTCGGAGCTCCTGTACGCGCTCGCGGACGTGATCGAGGAGAACGCCGAGGAGCTGGCGCAGCTCGAGTCGCTCAACGTCGGCAAGCCCCTGCTCGCGTCGCGCGACGAGATGCCGTTCGGCGCGGACAACCTCCGCTTCTTCGCGGGCGCCGCGCGCAACCTCGAGGGCAAGTCCGCGGGCGAGTACATCGCCGGCTATACCTCGCTGATCCGCCGCGAGCCGCTCGGGATCGTCGCGGGCATCTGCCCCTGGAACTACCCGCTGATGATGGCGATCTGGAAGATGGGGCCTGCGCTCGCCGCCGGCAACGTCCAGATCATGAAGCCGTCCGAGCAGACGCCGCTCTCGCTGCTCCGCCTCGTGCAGCTCGCGCAGGACGTGATCCCGGAGGGCGTGCTCCAGGTCGTGACCGGCGACGGCGTCCCCGCCGGGCAGCGCCTCGTCGAGCATCCGGACGTCCGGCTCGTCTCGCTCACTGGCGACGTCGACACCGGCAAGGCGATCGCCCGCACCGCGGCTGACACGCTCAAGCGCGTCCACCTCGAGCTCGGCGGCAAGGCGCCGATGGTCGTCTTCGACGACGCCGACCCGGAGGCCGTCGCCGCCGGGATCCGCCTCGCGGGCTACTGGAACTCCGGCCAGGACTGCACCGCGGGCTCGCGCGTGCTCGCCGGCCCGAAGATCTACGACGCCCTGCTCGAGGCGCTCGTGCCGCAGGTGGAGTCGCTCAAGGTCGGCGACCCGCTCAACGACGAGACCGAGATGGGCTCCGTCATCTCCCAGGCTCAGCAGGAGCGGATCCTCGGCTTCCTCGAGCGCGCCGAGAAGGCGACCGTCGTCACCGGCGGCGGCAGCGGCTCGGACAAGGGCTTCTTCGTGCAGCCGACGATCGTCACCGACGTCGGCCAGGAGGACGAGATCGTCCAGCGCGAGGTGTTCGGCCCGGTCGTGACCGTGCAGCGCTTCGCCGACGACGCGCAGGCGATCGAGTGGGCGAACGGCGTCAGGTACGGGCTCGCCGCCTCGGTCTGGACGCGCGACGTCGGCCGCGCCATGAACGCGGTGCGCCGCCTCCAGTTCGGGACGGTGTGGGTGAACGACCACCTGCTCCCGATCAGCTCGGAGCTGCCGCACGGCGGCTACAAGCAGTCCGGCTACGGCAAGGACATGTCCATCTACTCGATGGAGGAGTACACCCAGATCAAGCACGTCGCAATCAAGCTCGCGTGACGGCGGCGGCAACCGAACGGCCGCTCGTACGTCTAAAGCGGGAGGACTAGGCTGACGAGAGGGCACTCCCGACCCCGGAGGTTCGCGTGAGCACCGACGAGCTCGCCGTCGCACACGAGACGGCGCAGAAGTTCCTCGACAACGTCGAGACGGTCGTGCACGGGAAGCGGGACCAGATCTCGCTCGTCACCGCGGCCCTGATGTGCAGCGGCCACGTGCTCCTCGAGGACGTGCCCGGAACCGCGAAGACGGTGCTCGCGCGCGCGATCGCGCAGTCGATCGACGGCGCCGTCTCGCACCGGATCCAGTGCACGCCGGACCTCCAGCCCACGGACGTCACCGGCCTCTCGATCTTCAACCAGAGGGAGCGGGACTTCGAGTTCCGCCCCGGCCCGGTGTTCGGGAACGTCGTCCTCGTCGACGAGATCAACCGGGCGATGCCGAAGACGCAGTCGGCGCTGCTCGAGGCGATGGCGGAGCAGCAGGTGACCGTGGACGGCGTCACGCGTAGGCTCGCCGACCCGTTCCTCGTCCTCGCCACCCAGAACCCGATCGAGTACGAGGGCACCTTCCCGCTCCCGGAGGCCCAGCTCGACCGCTTCTTCGTGCGGACGACGCTCGGCTACCCGGACGCCGAGGACGAGGCGCTGATCGTCGACGAGCAGCTGCCCGGCCACCCGCTCGGGCGGCTCAAGCCGGCGATCTCCGTGGACGACGTCGCCGTGCTGCGCGCCGCCGTGCCCGCGGTCTTCGTGCACGAGGCGGTCGCACGCTGGGTCGTCGACCTCGTGCGCGCGACGCGCGAGCTGGAGATCGTCGCGATCGGCAGCTCGGTCCGAGGCACGCTCGCGCTCAACCGGGCCGCCCGCGCCTGGGCGGTGCTGCACGGCCGCCGCTACGTGACGCCGGACGACGTGGAGCGCCTCTTCGCCCCCGTGCTGCTGCACCGGCTCCTCTTCCGGCCGAGCTTCCTCGCGGAGATCCGCGACCGCGGCTGGGAGAGCGCCGCCGCCGAGGTGCGCGAGCGCTGCTTCGAGCTCGCGCCCAAGCCGGGCTTCGACATCGATCTCGACGTACCGGCCGTCACCGAGGCCTGAGGCGGTGTCCGCGGGCACGTTCCCGCTCGTCCCACGCCGCCGGGTGATCGGCCTCGCGTTCGGCGGCACGCGCAGCCTGCGGCGCGGCACCGGCTCCGACATCGCCGGCTCGCGCGAGTACCGGCCCGGGGACGACGTCGCGTGGATCGACTGGGCGGCGTCGGCGCGCCTCTCGGCGGCGCGCGCCGACGACGAGTTCATCGTGCGGGAGCTGTTCGCGGACGAGGCGCCGCGCGTGGTCGTTCTCTCCGACCACCGGCCGTCGATGGGGATCGAGGCGACGCCGCTGCGCCCGCTCGACAAGCCGCGGGCGCTGCTCGCCGCGATCGAGCTGATCGGCGAGAGCGCGCGCCTCGCCCGCAGCCTCACCGGCTATCTCGACTACGCGGACGGCGACGCGTACTGGCGGCCGCCCCGCAGCGAGCGCTACGCGCCGCGCGGCACGTTCGACCACCGCGCGTTCCACGCGCCCGAGGACACGGTCTCGCGCGGGCTCGAGCACCTCGCCGAGCACCGCCGCGACCTGCCGACGCAGGCGTTCGTGTTCGTCCTCTCCGACTTCCTCGTCCCTCCGGAGGCCGCCGTCTGGCAGCGCGCCCTCGAGCACCGCTGGGAGCTCGTGCCGGTCGTCCTCCAGGACCCCGTCTGGGAGAGCAGCTTCCCCGACGTCGGCGGCACGACCGTCCCCTACGCCGACCCCGCCAGCGGCCGCGTCGTGCCGGTCCACCTGACCCGGCGCGAAGCGCGCAGGCTTCGGGCGGAGAACGAGTCGCGTCACGACGGCCTCGTCGCGCTCTTCCGCTCGCTCGGGATCGAGCCGGTCCTCGCCGACTCGCACCACCAGAGCGACCTGCTCTCGGCCTTCCTCCGCTGGGCCGACCTGCGGCAGCTCGCGCGCGGAGCGCTCGCGTGAGCCGCGCCCGCCTCGCGGCGCCGCTCGCCGTCGCGCTCGCCGGGCTCGCGCTGGCCGGCGCGGCCGCCGCCGCCCTGCCGACCGTGCCGGGATCCGCCCTCGGCGACGGCCAGCCGCTGCGCGCGTACGCGTCGGTCTCGCCGCTCGTCCATCTCTTCGGAGACTCGATCACGGCGCGCGTCGACGTGATCGCCGACACGAAGTGGGTCGACCCCTCGCGGCTCCGTGTGCAGCCGAAGTTCGATCCGTACCGCCCCGTGACGCGGCCGAGCGTCGATCGGACCGGCACCGGGCGATTCGTCGAGATGACCTGGCGCTGGACGCTCCGCTGCCTGACCCCGGACTGCGTGCCGCGCGAGCCGCCGAGCAACGTCGAGCACGTCTTCCAGTTCCAGCCCGCCCACATCGAGTACCTGAACGAGTCCGGCGCCGAGGAGTACGGCGTGGACGCGACGTTCCCGCCCGTGAAGGTGCTGTCGCAGCTGAGCCCGGACGGCGCCCAGTCGATCGCCAAGAAGAAGCTGCTCTGGCGCTTCGCGGTCTTCCCGGTGATCGGCCCGACCTACCGCGTCTCGCCGCAGCTGCTCTTCTGGCTCCTGTTCGGCTTCGGTCTCGCGTTCGCGCTCGCGGGGACGGCGCTCGCGGGCGGCCGGGTGCTCGCGTCGGTGCGCCTGCGCGCGCGCGCCGCCTCGGGCTCGGCGCTCGACCAGGCGCTCGCGCTCTTCTTCTGGGCGCGGGAGCACGGCGACGACACTCTGCAGCGGAAGGCGCTCGAACGTGTCGCGGACGAGCTCGGCACCGACGAGCTCTCGGCCCGGGCGCGCGCGCTCGCCTGGTCTCCGGAGACACCTGCCGGCGCCGAGGTGCAGGTCATCTCCGAGCAGGCGCACGCGGGAGAGGAGAGCCCGTGAGGGCGACGACGCTCCGCCGCCGCGGCTCGACGCCGCTCGCCGAGCTGCACAGGCTCGCCGCGCAGGCGAACCGGACGATGCTGCTGCGCCTCGGGCTGGGGCTCGCGCTCGCCGGCGCGCTCGTGCTCACGATCCTGAGCGCGCGCTCGGCCGGGTCCGGCCGGGCGGCGGTGCTGCCGCGCGGAGCGAGCACCGGCGTCGTCGTCCTCGACATGTCCGCGAGCATCAACGGGCCGGTCTTCCGGAGGGTCGCGACGGTGCTGCAGGGGATCGCAGCGGCGAACCAGGCGATCGGGCTGGTGATGTTCTCCGACGTCGCCTACGAGCTCCTGCCGCCCGACTCGCCGGCTTCCGCGCTGCCCGAGTTCCTCCGCTTCTTCCGGCCGGTGCGAACCGTGCTCGGGTCGCCGATCTTCGGCCGGACGCCCTGGGACCAGTTCAGCGGCGGCACGAACATCTCGGCCGGGCTCGTCGCGGGAGCGGCCGCGCTGCGCCGCGCGCACGTCGCACACGGCTCCCTGCTGCTCGTCAGCGACCTCGACGACGAGGCGTCCGACCTCGGCCCGCTGATCGCCGAGGCGAGCACGCTCCGCCACGCGCACATCCCCGTGCGGATCGTCCCGCTCTTCGCCTACGGGCCCGACCTGAACACGTTCACCGGGCTGTTCGGGAGGAACTCGCTCGTCGATCCGAAGGTCTTCCGCCACCGCGTGGGGCAGCACACAGAGTCGGTCGCGGCCGGGACCGCGTGGGCGCTGATCGGGCTCGGCGGCGCGCTCGTGCTGCTGCTCGCGCTGAACGAGCTGCTGAACACCCGTGTCGAGCTGGAGCTCGCGTGAGCGCGCGGCTGACCGTTGCGCTCGGCGCGGGTGCGTGCCTCGTCGTCGCCGCGCTGCTCCTCGTCTTCGCCTTCGACGTCCGCGCCTGGGGCCAGCGGATGACGCAGGACGACGTCCAGTTCCAGGCGCGTCCGGCCGCCGCCGGGCTCTGGCGCTCCCCGGCCGTCCTCCCCGGCGATCCGGCCGGATGGGTCGTCGGCGTCGCCGACGCGATCGAGTACCGCCACGCGCTGCAGCTCTTCACGCGCGCCCGCTCACAGACGGCGTTCTCCACCACGGCGACCGCGGAGCCGGACCGAGCCGCGGCGGTCGAGGCGCTCGACGTGCTGAGCGAGAGCGGCGCGCCCCGTTCGGAGCGGTCGAGCGCAGCGAACCTCGCCGGCGTCCTCACCGTGACCACGCCGCTCACCGGCAGCACCCGGAAGGCGGTCGTCCAGACGCTCCACCGCGCCGCCGCCTTCTTCCGGCGGGCGATCGCGCAGAACCAGGCGAACTATCCGGCGAAGGAGAACCTCGAGCTGGTGCTGCGCCTGGAGCAGCAGGACAGCTCGCACCTGAGCCGCAAGGTGCACGCCGACTTCGGGTACGGCCGCGGCCGCGGCACACGGGCCGCCGGCTCGGGCTTCTGATGGACGTCTCGTTCCTGACGCCGTTCGACGCGCTGTTCGCGCTCGCGGCGGTCGTCCCCGTCGTCGCGTTCGTGCTCGCCCAGCGGCGGGCCGCTGCCGTCCGGCGGCTCTTCTCCCTGCCGCTGCGCGGCCGGCGGGAGCTCGTCCTCGCTGCCGCGCCGCTCGTGCTCCTGCCCGCCCTCGTCGGCGTCGCCGCGACGCAGCCGGTCGTCGTCCGCCCGGAGCGGACCCAGGTGCGGGCGGACGCCCAGGTCTTCTTCGTCTTCGACACCTCGCTCTCGATGAGCGCGAGCGCAGGCCCGAACGCTCCCACTCGCCTGACCCGCGCGAAGCGGGAGGCGATGCGGATTGCGCGCTCTCTCGGCGAGATCCCGGCCGGGGTGGCCGTGATGACCGACCGGATGCTGCCGGTGCTGCTGCCGACGACGGACCTCGGGCTCCTCGCGAACACCGTCCAGCAGTCAGTCGAGGTGAACAGCCCGCCGCCCAGCCGCACGTACAGCGGCCGGGCCTCCACGTTCACCGCGCTCACGAACATCCGCCCGACGCGGCTCTTCCCGGAGGGCGTCACGCATCCGCTGCTCGTCGCCTTCACCGACGGCGAGTCGGCCACCGTCCCGCCCACGAGTCACGAGGCGCTCGAGCCCTACGGCGGCCCGCTGCCGGTGCTCGCGGTGCACGTCTGGGCGGCGGACGAGCGGATCTACGTACACGGCGCGCCGCGGCCGGGGTACTCGCCCGATCCCGAGAGCACCTCGGCGCTGCGCGACTTCGCGAAGGTCACCGGCGGCCAGGCGTTCTCGGAGAACGAGATCGCGAAGGTCGCCGCGACGATCCGGAAGGAGACCCGCGGGCGGGCGACGACGCGGACCGTCTCGAGCTACGCGCGGGTCGCGCTCGCGCCGTGGTTCGTCCTGGCGGGCGTCCTGCCGCTGGGCTTCCTGCTCTGGCGGCGGAACACCTAGCGCGGCGACGCGACCAGGCCGACCGCGGCGGCGAGCGTGTTCCAAGCGCGCGAGAACGTGGCCGAGCAGCCGCCGTGCTGAAGGAAGACCGTGCCGCTGAAGACGACGTACGACCAGTCGGCCTGCGACGTGCCCGGGCAGTCGCGCACGTTCGGCAGGCCGGTGAGCCCGACCGCGGCGAGCCTGCGCCGCACCTGCGCGACCGCCGCCCGGGTCAGCGTGTGCCTGCTGACGTGCACGGGGCCGGTCGTCGTCACGGCGCCGGCGTCGCTGATCGTCACCCTGTAGAGGATGTGGTCGGCGCCGGCCCGGCCGAAGCTGAAGTTGCCCGCGAGGGCCGGCGCCGTGAAGACCAGTGCCGCCGCAAAGGCAACGGCTGCACGGCGCATGACCCGAATCTACGCCTTTCTGCCCCGCTGGGGGATCCCCGATTCGGGTGAGGGCTAGTCGCCGGCGAGCCGCTCGTAGAGCCGCCAGCGCTCGTCCACGTCGTGCTGCTCCTCGGCGGCGAGCGCGGCCGCCTGGGCCGGGTTGGCGCGGGCGGTGATCGCGAAGCGGTTCTCCTTGGCCGTGAACTCGGCGAGCGGGAGCTTGGGCGGGCGAGAGTCGAGCTGGAAGGGCTTCTCCAGCCGCGGGTCGTGGCGGTAGAGCGGCCAGTAGCCGGAGTCCGCGGCCTCCTTCTGGTGCGCCATCGCGGTCGCCATCTCGATCCCGTGGGCGATGCAGTGGCTGTACGCGATCACGAGCGAGGGGCCGGGATACGACTCGGCCTCGGCGAGCGCCTTCACGGTCTGCGGGTTGTCGGCGCCGAGCGCGATCTGGGCGACGTAGACGTTGCCGTACGCGGCCGCGAGCAGGCCGAGATCCTTCTTCGCCGTCCGCTTGCCGCCGGCGGCGAACTTGGCCACCGCGCCGCGCGGCGTCGACTTCGACGCCTGGCCGCCGGTGTTGGAGTAGACCTCGGTGTCGAGCACGAGCACGTTGACGTCGCGGCCCGAGGCGAGGACGTGGTCGAGGCCGCCGAAGCCGATGTCGTACGCCCAGCCGTCGCCGCCGACGATCCAAACGGTCTTGCGGACGAGCGCGTCGGCGAGCGCCAGCAGCCGCGTCGCGCGCGGGTCGTCCTGCTCGGCGAGCCAGAGCTTCAGCGCGGCGACCCGCTCGCGCTGCGCGGCGAGGCCGCCCTCGCCGTCCTGGTCGGCCCCGAGGATCTCGGCCGCGCCGGGCGGGTCGAGCTCCGCGAGCAGGCGACGCGCCTGCGACTCCTGCTGGTCGAGCGCCAGCCGCATCCCGTAGCCGAACTCGGCGTTGTCCTCGAAGAGCGAGTTCGCCCAGGCGGGGCCGCGCCCGTCGCCGTTCGTCGTCCACGGCGTCGTCGGCAGGTTGCCGCCGTAGATCGAGGAGCAGCCGGTCGCGTTCGCGACGAGCAGCCGGTCGCCGAAGAGCTGGGTCAGGAGCTTGAGGTACGGCGTCTCGCCGCAGCCGGAGCAGGCGCCCGAGAACTCGAACAGGGGCTGGAGCATCTGCGACCCCTTGACCGTCGCGGGCTCGACGGTGGTGCGGTCGATCTCGGGGAGCCCGAGGAAGAACTCCCAGTTCTCGCGCTCGCGCTCGAGATGGTCGGCCTTCGCGAGCGAGTCGAGCGACTTGTGCTCGGAGTTCGCCTTGTCCCTGGCGGGACAAGTCTCGACGCAGATCCGGCAGCCGGTGCAGTCGTCCGGCGAGACCTGGATCGTCATCGCCATCCCCGGCAGGTCCTTCGCGCGCCAGTCCTTCGAACGGAAGCCCGCCGGCGCACCGGCCAGCTCGGACGGGTCGTAGACCTTCATCCGGATCGCGGCGTGCGGGCAGACGAGCGCGCACTTCGCGCAGTCGATGCAGAGCGCCTCGTCCCAGATCGGGAGCTCGTCGGCGAGGTTCCGCTTCTCGAAGTGCGCGGTGCCGAGCGGGAAGGTGCCGTCGACCGGCAGCGCGCTGACCGGAACCTTGTCGCCGGCGCCCGCGAGCAGCGCGCGGAGCAGGCTCGAGGCGCCCTCGGCCTCGTGGAGGTGGCGGTTCGCGGCCGAGGGCGCCCTGGAGGTGTCGACCTCGTGGAGGGAATCGATCGCGAGGTCGACGGCGTGGAAGTTCCGGTCGACGATCTCCTGGCCGCGCTTCGCGTACGTCTTCGCGATCGACTCCTTGATCGCGCCGATCGCGCGCTTGCGCGGGAGCACGCCGGAGAGGGCGAAGAAGCAGGTCTGGAGGATCGTGTTCGTGCGGCCGGGCAGGCCGGCCTCGCGGGCGACGCGCTTGGCGTCGATCACGTACAGCTTCAGCCGCTTGGCCCGGATCGTCTCCTGCACCTCGCGCGGCAGCCGGTCCCAGACGGTGTCGGGCCCGTGCGGCGACGAGAGCAGGAAGGTCGCGCCCTCGGCGGCGACGCCGAGCACGTCCATCCGCGCGAGCAGGTCGAACTGGTGGCACGCGACGAACTGCGCCTGCTCGATCAGGTACGAGGAGCGGACGGGCCGCGGGCCGAAGCGCAGGTGCGAGACGGTCGTGGAGCCGGACTTCTTCGAGTCGTAGACGAAGTAGGCCTGGGC
>DASZYW010000195.1:0-3238 GCA_035545195.1 Gaiellaceae bacterium | reverse complement strand
GATGGCGCTCGACCGCGGCATCCGGCTCGCCGGGCGCGGGCAGATCCCCGCTGCGCACGTGCCCCAGTGGCTCGAGCAGCGAGCCCGCGTGCACGCGTTCGTCGAGGAGCGGTGCTGGTCGGAGGAGCTCGGCGCCTACGCCGGCTGGGCGGGCGGCGACGGGCTCGACGCCTCGCTCCTGCGCGCCGTCCGCATGCGCTATCCGGAGCGCGAGCGGCTCGAGCGGACGGTCGACGCGATCCGCGACCGGCTCGGCGCAGGCGGGCCGCTCCTCTACCGCACGAGCGACCACGCCGGCGAAGAGGGCGCCTTCGTCGCGTGCTCGTTCTGGCTCGCCGAGGCGCTGGCGAGGCTCGACCGGGTCGACGAGGCCGCGAGACTGATGGAGGAGCTGCTCCCATACGCGAACGACGTCGGCCTCTTCTCCGAGCAGATCGACCCGGGCAGCGGCGTCTTCCTCGGCAACTTCCCGCAGGGCCTGAGCCACCTCGCGCTCGTGAACGCCGCCGGCGCGATTGAGGACGCTAGGCGTGCGCGCGCCGATGCGCCGGCGTCGGCAGATGCGGCGCGAGCGTGAACGCCGTGTCGACGAGGGCGAGGTGCGTGAACGCCTGCGGGAAGTTCCCCAGCAGCCGCTCCGCGGCCGGGTCGTACTCCTCCGCGAGCAGGCCGAGGTCGTTGGCGAGGGCGAGCAGCCGCCGGAAGAGCGCGTGCGCGTCGTCGTCGCGGCCGAGCAGCGAGTAGCAGTTGCAGAGCCAGAACGAGCAGGGCAGGAAGACGCCCTCGCCCGGCGGAAGCCCGTCCACGCCCGCCTCGTGCGTGCGGTAGCGGAGCACGAAGCCGTCCTGCAGGAGCTCGCGCTCGACCGCCTCGACCGTGCCGCGGATGCGCGGGTCCTCGGCAGGGAGGAAGCCGACGAGCGGGAGCAGGAGCAGGCTCGCGTCCAGCTCGCGCGAGCCGTACGACTGCGTGAACGAGCCGAGCTCCTCGTCGAAGCCCTGCGCGCAGACGTCGGCGTGGATCTCGTCGCGGAGCGAGCGCCAGCGGTCGACGGGACCGTCCAGGCCCTGCGACTCGACCGTGCGGACGGCCCGGTCGAACGCGACCCACGCCATCGCCTTCGAGTGGACGAAGTGGCGGCGCGGTCCGCGGATCTCCCAAATCCCCTCGTCCGGCTCGCGCCACACATCCTCGAGATGCTGGAGCAGCGCCAGCTGGATCCGCCACGCCTGCTGGTCGAAGCCGACGCCGGCGGCGCGCGCCTGGTAGAGCGCGTCCATCACCTCGCCGTAGACGTCGAGCTGGAACTGGCCGCTGGCCGCGTTGCCGACGCGGACCGGCGCCGAGCCCTCGAAGCCCGGCAGCCACGGCAACTCGTACTCGTCGAGCCTGCGCTCGCCCGCGACGCCGTACATGATCTGCACGTCCGCCGGGTCGCCCGCGACCGCGCGCAGCAGCCAGTGCCGCCACGCCGACGCCTCCTCCGCGTAGCCGCCGTGGAGGAGGGCGAGCAGGGTCAGCGTCGCGTCGCGGAGCCAGCAGAAGCGGTAGTCCCAGTTGCGCACGCTCCCGATCCACTCCGGCAGCGAGGTCGTCGGCGCCGCGACGATCCCGCCGGTCGGCTCGTAGGTGAGCGCCTTCAGCACGATCAGCGAGCGCCGGACGATCCCCGCCCACTCCTCGGGGAGCTCCGTGCAGGACGCGCTCCACTCCCGCCAGAACGTCTCCGTGTCGGCGAGTGCGCGCTCAGCGTCGATCGGCTCGGGGAACGGCTCGTGCGACGGGAACCACGTGAGGACGAACGGGACGCGCTCGCCCTCGTCGACGACGACCTCGGAGACGGTGCGCATGTCCTCGCCGCGAGTGGGGGCGGGGGTGCGGAAGCAGAGCGCGTCGGGGCCGGCGACGGCGATCCGCGCGCCGTCCAGGTGGCGCACCCAGGGGACGGTGCGGCCGTAGTCGAAGCGGATCGTCAGCTCGGAGCGCATCGCGACCTTGCCGCTCACGCCTTCGACGATGCGGACGATGTCGGGTGCACGGCCGCGCGGCGGCATGAAGTCGAGGACGCGCGCGGTTCCCGTCGCCGTCTCCCAGGTCGTCTCCAGCACGAGCGTGTCGTGCAGGTAGCGGCGCGAGGTCGTGCCGCCCTCGGTCGGCGCGAGCAGCCAGCGGCCGTGCTCGGGGCCGCCGAGCAGGGCGGCGAAGCAGGCGCCAGAGTCGAAACGCGGGAAGCAGAGCCAGTCGACCGAGCCGCCTCGCTCGACGAGCGCCGCCGTCTGGAGGTCGCCGAGCAGGGCGTAGTCCTCGATGCGGGGCATCAGCGGTTCTCGATCTCCAGTCCGAACGGGGGCCAGCGCCTGCGCACGGCGCGGTTGAAGGCGTCCTCGTACTCCTCGGCGGCGTCCTCGTCGAGGGGCCGGGCGAAGCGGTCGCGCATGTCCGCGAGCGCCTCGGTGGCGGTCTCGACCGCGTCCATGTAGTCGCCGTACGACTCCTCGGCCTCGTCGCGCGGCGCGTGGGAGTACGCGTCCTCCTTGGCGCGGCACTCGGCGATCAGGCCCTCCTCGTCCAGAGCGAAGAGGTCGAGCTGGCGGGCGATCACGTCCTTGAAGCGGTTGCGGCGGAACATCAGGCGATCTCCTCGTAGAGCGCGAGGTGGGCGCGGGCGGAAGCGTCCCAGGTCAGCTCCTCGCGCGCGCGGCGGGCGCCCGCCCGCGCCTGCTCGAGCGCGTCTGGGGCGGAGAGGAGCTCGCGGATCGCGGCGGCGAGCGCGTCCACGTCTCCGGCCGGGACGACGCGGCCAGCGCCGAAGCGCCGCACCGGCTCGGCGATCCCGCCGACGTCGTAGGCGATCGCGGGAACACCGGCGCCGAGCGCGCGCAGGAGCGCGCCGCTCTGGTCGAGCTCGGGGCGGTACGGGAAGACGGCGACGGTCGCCTGGGCGAGCGCGCGGTCGAACTCCTCGTCCGAGAGGTACGAGAGCCGCCACTCGACGTCGAGCCCGTCCGCGGCAGTGCGATACGGCGCAATCGGCTCGAGCGGGTCGCCGGCCACGAGCAGGCGCGCGTCGCCGGCGCGGCGAACCGCCTCGATCGCGTCGCCGAGGCCCTTGTAGGGGCGGATCACGCCGGCGCTGAGCACGGTGCAGCCGTCGTCGCGGCGCTCGACGTCGCGCGGGAAGACCGGGTGCGGGATGACGCGGAGCCGCTCCTCCGGGATGCCCAGGGAGGCGAGGGTC
>DASZYW010000194.1:0-2862 GCA_035545195.1 Gaiellaceae bacterium | reverse complement strand
GTCACGAGCATGTTCGCCCGCCGCGGCTACAACATCGAGAGCCTCGCGGTCGGCCCCACCGAGCGCCACGACGTCTCCCGGATCACGCTGCGCGTCGACTGCGAGGAGCACTCGCTCGAGCAGATCGAGAAGCAGATCCACAAGCTCGTCAACGTCCTGCGCGTGCAGGAGCTCGTCCCCGGCGAGTCGATCGAGCGGGAGCTCGTCCTGCTCAAGGTGGCGGCTCCGCCGTCGGCGCGGGCGGAGCTGATGGCGCTCGCCGAGGTGTTCGGCGCGCGGATCGCCGATCTCGGCCCGGACTCGATCGTCTTCGAGCTCGTCGGCTCCGCGGAGACCGTCGACTCCTTCGAGGAGCTCGTCCGGCCCCACGGCCTGCAGGAGCTCGCCCGCACCGGCCGGATCGGCCTGCTCCGCTCGCGCAACCGCAAGACCTCCCGTCCCAGCGTCCTCGTCTAAGGAGTCTCACCTCATGGCAACCATCCATCGCGACGGCGACCTCTCCCTCCTCGACGGCACCGTCGCCGTCGTCGGCTTCGGCAGCCAGGGCCACGCCCACGCGCTCAACCTGCACGATTCCGGGGTCGACGTCGTCGTCGGTCTCCGCGAGGGGAGCGGCTCGCGGGCCGCCGCCGAGGAGGCCGGACTCGACGTGCGCCCGATCGGCGAGGCGGTCCGCGACGCGCGGGTCGTCGCGCTGCTCGTCCCCGACCACGTCCAGAAGGGCGTCTGGGACGACGAGGTCGCTCCCAACCTCGCCCCGGGCGCGGCGGTGCTGTTCGCCCACGGCCTCAACGTCCACTTCGGGAGGATCGCGCCGCCGCCCGGCCACGACGTGATCATGGTCGCGCCGAAGGCGCCCGGCCATCGCGTGCGCGAGCTGTACGTCTCCGGCGCCGGCACGCCCGGCCTGGTCGCCGTCCACCAGGACGCGAGCGGGCGCGCGCTCGAGCTCGCGCTCGCCTACGGCGTCGGCATCGGCTGCGGACGCGTCGGGCTGCTCGAGACGACGTTCGCGGAGGAGACCGAGAGCGACCTCTTCGGCGAGCAGGCGGTGCTCTGCGGCGGCGTGCCGGCGCTCGTGCAGGCCGGCTTCGACACGCTCGTCGAGGCGGGCTACCAGCCGGAGATCGCCTACTACGAGTGCCTGAACGAGCTGAAACTGATCGTCGACCTCCTCTATCAGGGCGGCTTCGAGTACATGCGCTACTCGGTCAGCGACGTCGCCGAGTACGGCGACCTCTCGCGCGGCCCGCGCGTCGTCGACGACGGGACGCGGGCGCGGATGCGCCAGATCCTCGAGGAGGTGCAGAGCGGCGAGTTCGCGCGCGAGCTCTTCGCCGACGACGAGAACGGCCGGCCCGGGTTCGCCGAGCTGCGCCGCCAGGGCGCGGAGCGGGCGGCCGAGCTCGAGCGCGTCGGACGGGAGCTGCGGGAGCTCGCCGGGATCGAGGGCCTGCTCGGCGCCGAAGCCACGGGGGCGCATGGCGTCGGTTGACGTCGGTGTGGCGCTGCTGGGCTACGGAACCGTCGGCGCGGCGGTCCACCGTCTCCTGGCCGAGAGCGGCGACGAGATCGAGCGCGCGACCGGGCACCGGCTGCGCGTCGTGCGCGCGCTCGTCCGCGACCCGGCGAAGGAGCGGGCGTTCCCGGCCGGCGAGGGCGTGCTCACCACCGACTTCGCGGCGATCCGGGACGACCCGTCGGTGACGGTGGTCGCGGAGGTGATGGGCGGGGTCGATCCGGCCGGCGTGTTCGTCCGCGAGCTGCTGGGCGCGGGCAAGCCCGTGGTGACCGCGAACAAGCAGCTCGTCGCCCGCGAGGGCGCGGAGCTGTTCGCGGCGGCCTCGGAGGCGGGCGTGCAGCTGCGCTTCGAGGCCTCGGTCTGCGCGGCGATCCCCGTGGTCAAGGTGCTGCGGGAGTCGCTCGTCGTCTCGAACGTCCACCGCGTGCTGGGGATCGTGAACGGCACGACGAACTTCGTCCTCTCCCGCATGGACGCCGGCGGCGGCTACGCGGAGGCGCTCGCCGACGCGCAGGCGCTCGGCTACGCGGAGGCCGACCCGACCGACGACGTCAACGGTGCCGACGCCGCCGCCAAGATGGCGATCCTCGCCACCGTCGCGTTCGGCTCGCGGGTGCGTCTCGACGACGTGGAGCGGCGCGGGATCGAGGACGTCGAGCCGGCGCACGTCGCCGCAGCCGCCGAGTTCGGGATGGCCGTGCGTCTCGTCGGCATCGCGACGCTCGCGGACGGCTCCGTCGACGTGCGCGTGCAGCCGTCCTTCGTCGAGCGCCACCATCCGCTCGCCGCGGTCGACGGCGCCTTCAACGCGGTCATGCTCCAGGGCGACTCGATCCGCGAGATCACCCTCGAAGGCCCGGGCGCGGGCGGGATCGAGACGGCGTCCGCGGTCGTCGCCGATCTCGTCAGCGTCGTCGGCACCGCCGGCACGGGCTTCCTCCAGAACGACGCCTGCTGGCGCGAGCTCCCGCGCCTCGACCCGAACCGCTGGAGCTCGCCGTTCTACCTCCACCTCGAGGTGGCCGACCGCCCCGGCGTGCTCGCGCACGCGGCGAGCCGGCTCGCGGCCGCCGGGATCTCGGTCGCGCAGCTCGTCCAGCACCTCGACCACGGCCAGGCGACCCTCGACCTCGTCCTCCACGAGGCCCCCTACGGCGCAGTCGCGAAGGTCGCGGCCGAGATGGCGACGTTCCCGGAGGTGCTGCGCCGCCCTTTTCTCGCTCCCGTCATCTCGGAGCGCTCGCTGTGAGCGTCACGCTCGGCGAGGGGACGACGCCGCTGATCGCGGCGCCGCGCGTGTCGGCCCGGCTGGGCGTCGAGGTCTGGCTGAAGCTCGAGGG
>DASZYW010000193.1:0-3761 GCA_035545195.1 Gaiellaceae bacterium | reverse complement strand
TCGCGATGGGGCCGCCGCTGCTCGCGCCCGGCTCGCTGCTGATGGTCGGCGGGATGGCGGTGCTCGCCGCGATCGTGCGCCGGGAGAAGTAGTGGACTTCCGCGAGGCGCACCACCTGCCGAGCCGCGGCGCGCCGCGCCCGCGCGACCTCCCGCGCCAGCGCGCCGGGACGACGCCGCAGATGCACGGCCGCTACCCGGACTGGGACGTCCTCTCGCAACAGGGGCACTGGGACGAGGTCACGCGCCACGTCGTGCTGGCGCGCCTCGACCCGCCGCCGATCCGCTTCTTCGCCGAGGCCGAGGCGGCGACGCTCACCGTCCTCTGCGACCTGCTGCTGGCGCAGGACGAGGAGCCTCGCGTCCCCGTGCTGCGCTTCGTCGACGAGAAGCTGTTCGAGGGACGACGCGACGGCTACCGCTACGACGACCTCCCCGAGGACGACGAGCTCTGGCGGCGCGTCGCGCGCGGGCTCGACGAGGAGGCGCAGCGACTCGGCCGCGCGTCGTTCGCCGAGGTCGACGAGGAGCAGGGGCCGTACCTCTGCCACCGCTTCTCGCAGGGCGAGCTCGACGCGCCGACCTTCCAGACGCTCAACCCGCAGCGCGCGTTCCAGATCGTGATGCGCGACGTCTGCGAGGCGTTCTACTCGCACCCGTGGGTCTGGAACGAGATGGGGTTCGGCGGGCCTGCCTATCCGCGCGGCTACGCCGCGTTCGGCGCGCCGCACCTCGGCGAGCGCGAGCACTGGGAGCGGCCCGAGGCGTTCGAGCTCGACCCGGTGCGCGACACGGAGGCCCGGGAGCTCGATTGATCCGCCTCGAGGAGAACGACTCCCCGTTCCTGCTCGACCCGCACAAGCGCGGCCTGCAGAACCTCGATCGGATGGCGCGCTACCCGCGCACGGCGCCGGTCGACCTGCTCGTGGTCGGCGCGGGCGCCGGGGGCGTCACGCTCGCGCAGCGGCTGGCGCGGAAGGGCTGGAAGGTGGTGATCCTCGAGAAGGGCCCGTTCTGGGACCCCGACCGCGACTGGGTCTCCGACGAGAAGGGCGCCCACGGCCTCTACTGGACCGACCAGCGCGTGATCGGCGGGAACGAGCCGATCAAGATGGGCAAGAACAACTCGGGCGTCGGGGTCGGCGGCTCGATGACCCACTTCGCGGGCTACGCGCCGCGTCTCCATCCCTCCGACTTCGAGGTGCGGACGAGGGACGGGGTCGCCGTCGACTGGCCGATCTCGTACGGGGAGCTGCGCGAGTCGTTCGAGCGGCTGGAGCGCGAGCTGCCGGTGGCGGGCCAGTTCTGGCCGTGGGGCGAGCCGCACTCCTACCCGCACAGCGCGCACCCGGTCGCGGGCGCGGCCGCGAAGGCCTGGCAGGGCGCGGTCGACTGCGGGATCGAGATGCGCGTCGGCCCGGTCTCGATCACGAACGGCTCCTTCGGGAACCGCCCACACTGCATCTACCGCGGCTTCTGCCTCCAGGGCTGCAAGGTGAACGCGAAGGCGTCGCCGCTGATCACGCACCTGCCGGACGGGATCGAGCACGGGGTGGAGGTGCGGGCGAACTGCATGGCGGCGCGGATCGAGGTCGACGACGAGACCGGCCGCGCGACCGGCGTCACCTACTTCGAGGACGGCGAGGAGCGCTTCCAGCCGGCCGACGCCGTCGCGGTCTGCGGCTACGCGATCGAGTCGCCGCGGCTCCTGCTCGAGTCGACGTCGGCGCGCTTCCCGAACGGGCTCGGGAACAACGCCGACCAGGTGGGCCGCTACGTGATGGTGCAGGGCGCGACGCAGATCGCCGCCCGCTTCCCGGAGCTGATGCGGATGTACAAGGCGCCGCCGCCGGAGGTCTCCTCGGAGCAGTTCTACGAGACCGACGAGTCGCGCGGCTTCGCGCGGGGCTTCTCGATCCAGACGGTCGCGCCGCTCCCGATCGACTGGGCGGAGCACGTCGTCGCCGAGGGGCACTGGGGTGAGGCGCTGCGCGAGTACACGCGCGACTACAACCACTGGACGGTGCTCGGCGCGATCTGCGAGCTGCTGCCGCAGGCGGAGAACCGCGTCACCCTCGCCGACGAGACCGACGGGTACGGGCTGCCCGTCGCGAAGTTCACGCACAGCCTCTGCGAGAACGACAAGGCGAACATCGCCTGCGCGACGAGGGTGATGGAGGACATCTGGTCGCACGCCGGAGCGCAGGACACGCTCAAGATCGACCGCTACGCGCACCTCGTCGGCGGCTGCCGGATGGGCTTCTCGCCGGACGAGTCGGTGGTCGACTCGCTGCACCGCGTCTGGGACTGCCGCAACGTCTACGTCTGCGACGGGAGCGTGTTCCCGACCCAGGGTGCGGCCAACCCGGCGCTCACGATCATGGCGCTCGCCGACCGGCTGGCGAAGCTGCTCGACGACAAGCGGGGTTGAGATCGTCCGGGCGATGCGTCAGGGTGGTGACGTGTTCACCGCTCTCCTGCTCGCCGGCTCGCTCGTCCCGCTCGCCACGATGCTCGGCTGCCTCTTCGCGGCCGCGTGGATCCGCGAGGGGCGCAAGGCGCAGGAGACGGTCAGCGCGACCCGGCTGCAGCGCTCGCGGGCTGCGTCTGCGCGCGCACCGCGTTGAGCGGCTTCGCGACCTTCTCCAGCGACAGGCCCGCCGCCTCGACGCCGAGCAGGATCTCGACCACGCCGCCGATCGCCATGATCGCGCCGCCGATCACGAACGCGATCGTCACCCAGCCGACCGACCCGGTCTGGATCAGCTTCCCGAACGTCCACGGCGCGGCGATCGCGATGCCGGTGCCGCACGCGTAGAAGAGCGCGATCGCCCTCGCCCGCGTCTCCATCGGGAAGATCTCGCTCACCGTCAGGTAGGCGGCGGACGCGCCCGCGGAGGCGAAGAAGAAGCAGATCGCCCAGCACACGGTCAGCGTGGCCGCCGAGAGCACCTGCGCGTGGAAGAGCCAGGCGGTCACGAGCAGGATCGCGCCCGCGGCGAGATAGGTGCCGGAGATCATCACCTTCCGGCCGACGGTGTCGAAGAGCGGCCCGAGCAGCCACGGCCCGAGCAGGTTCCCGGCCGCGAACGGGATGATGTAGAGCGGCGCGTTGGCGGTGGACGCGTGGAAGAACGTCGTCATCACCGTTGTCATCCCGAACAGGGTCGCGTTGTAGAGAACGGCCTGCGACGCCATCAGCGCGAGGCCGAGCACACCGCGATCCGGATACTCCTCTATTACGTGCTTCGCGATCGCGAGGAAGCCGATCGACTCGCGCTGCTCGACGCGCAGCGGTTCGCCTTCCGGCTCCGGCAGGTCCGGATGGGTCTTCCGCACCTCGTCCTCGATCGAGCGGACGACCTGCTCGGCCTCGTCGGCGCGACCGTGCGTGATCAGCCAGCGCGGGCTCTCCGGAACCTTGTTGCGGATGAAGAGGATCCCGAGCGCGAGGATCGCGCCGAGCCCGAAGCCGACCCGCCAGCCGATCCGCGGCTCGAGCACGTTGAGCAGCACGACGGTCAGGCCGGCGGCGGCGGCGGTGCCGAGCCACCAGGAGCTGTTGATGGCGAGCGCGACGCGGCCGCGGACGCGCGCCGGCACGAGCTCGTCGATGGCCGAGTTGATCGCGGAGTACTCGCCGCCGATCCCGGAGCCGGCGAGCACGCGGAAGATCATGAACGACCAGAAGTTCCAGGCCAGCGCCGTCGCCACGGTGAAGACGAGGTAGACGCCGAGCGTGACCATGAAGAGCTTGCGGCG
>DASZYW010000192.1:0-7072 GCA_035545195.1 Gaiellaceae bacterium | reverse complement strand
CGATGTCGCGCGCGGACTTGTCGACCTGCTTGTGGTCGTAGCCCTTCAGCCGGATCCGGATCTTCTGCTGCGGCACGTGCCCCTGTCCTTTCCTCGTCCTACTTGATGATCTCGGTGACCGCGCCGGCGCCGACCGTGCGGCCGCCCTCGCGAATCGCGAAGCGGAGACCCTGATCCATCGCGATCGGCTGGATCAGCTCGATCTCCATGTTCGTGTTGTCGCCGGGCATGACCATCTCCTGGCCCTCGGGCAGCTTGATCGAGCCCGTCACGTCGGTCGTCCGGAAGTAGAACTGCGGCCGGTAGCCGTTGAAGAACGGCGTGTGGCGGCCGCCCTCGTCCTTCCCGAGCACGTAGACCTCGGCCTTGAAGTGCGTGTGCGGCGTGATCGAGCCGGGCTTCGCCAGCACCTGGCCGCGCTCGACCTCCTCGCGCTTGACGCCGCGCAGCAGCGCCCCCGCGTTGTCGCCCGCCTGGGCGAAGTCGAGGATCTTGTTGAACATCTCCAGGCCGGTGACGACGGTCTTCGTGGTCGCCGGATGGATCCCGACGATCTCGACCTCGTCGCCGACCTTGCACTGACCCTGCTCGATGCGGCCGGTGACGACGGTGCCGCGGCCGGTGATCGTGAAGACGTCCTCGATCGGCATCAGGAACGGCTTGTCGACGTCGCGCGTCGGCTCCGGGATGTAGGAGTCGACCGCCTCCATCAGCTCGAGGATCTTCGGCGTCCACTCCGCGTCGCCCTCGAGCGCCTTCAGCGCCGAGACCTGGACGATCGGGATGTCGTCGCCGGGGAACTCGTACTTGGAGAGGAGCTCGCGCACCTCCATCTCGACGAGCTCGAGCAGCTCGGGGTCGTCGACCATGTCGGCCTTGTTCAGGGCGACGACGATCGCCGGCACCTCGACCTGGCGGGCGAGCAGGATGTGCTCGCGCGTCTGCGGCATCGGGCCGTCGGCCGCCGAGACGACCAGGATCGCGCCGTCCATCTGAGCGGCGCCCGTGATCATGTTCTTGATGTAGTCGGCGTGCCCCGGGCAGTCGACGTGCGCGTAGTGGCGGTTCGCCGTCTCGTACTCGACGTGCGCGGTGTTGATCGTGATGCCGCGCTGCCGCTCCTCCGGCGCCTTGTCGATGTCCTCGAACTTCCAGACCTGACCGGCCCCGCCCTGCTCGGCGAGGACCTTCGTGATCGCGGCGGTGAGCGTCGTCTTGCCGTGGTCGATGTGACCGATCGTGCCGACGTTGACGTGCGGCTTCGTCCGCTCGAACTTCTGCTTGGCCATTGGTGGCTCCTGGTCTCCTCTTCGATTCCTAGTTGGCTGCGCCGGAGTCGATGATCTCGGCGGCGATTGACTGCGGGACTTCCTCGTAGTGGTCGAACTCCATGTGGAACGCCGCGCGGCCCTGGCTCATCGAGCGGATGTCGGTCGCGTAGCCGAACATCTCGGCCAGCGGCACCATCGCCCGGACGACCTGCGCGTTGCCGACCGGCTGCATCCCCTCGACGCGGCCGCGGCGGCTGTTCAGGTTCCCCATCACGTCGCCGAGGTACTCCTCCGGCGTCGTCACCTCGACGAGCATGACGGGCTCCAGCAGCTTCGGCTTGCTCCGCTTCAGCGCTTCCTTGAACGCCATCGAGCCCGCGATCTTGAAGGCGCGCTCGCTCGAGTCGACCTCGTGGTACGACCCGTCGACCAGCTCGATGCCGACGTCGACGACCGGGTAGCCGGCCAGGACGCCCGAGTCCATCGCCTCGCGGATGCCCGCGTCGACGGCCGGGATGTACTCCCGCGGGATCTTGCCGCCGGTGATCTTGTCGGCGAACTCGTAGCCCGCCCCCGGCTCGCGCGGGAGGAGGTTGAGGACGACGTCCGCGTACTGGCCCGAGCCGCCGGTCTGGCGGACGAACTTCTCGCGGACGTTCTCCACCGGCCTGCCCGCCGTCTCGCGGTAGGCGACCTGCGGCCGGCCCACGTTCGCGTCGACGTTGAACTCGCGCTTGAGGCGGTCGACGATGATCTCGAGGTGGAGCTCGCCCATGCCGCCGATCAGCGTCTGGCCGGTCTCCTCGTCGGTCGAGACGCGGAAGGTCGGGTCCTCCTCGGCCAGGCGGGCCAGGCCTGAGCCCAGCTTGTCCTGGTCGGCCTTCGACTTGGGCTCGACGGCGACCTGGATCACGGGATCCGGGAAGGTCATGGACTCGAGCACGATCGGGGCGTTCTCGGCAGCGAGCGTGTCGCCCGTCGTCGTCGTCTTCAGGCCGACGCCGGCCGCGATCTCGCCGGCCATGATCTCCTCGCGCTCCTCGCGGTGGTTCGCGTGCATCTGGAGGATGCGGCTGATCCGCTCGGTCTTGCCGGTGATCGTGTTCAGGACGCGGTCGCCCGCCTTGATCTTCCCGGAGTAGACGCGGAAGTAGGTCAGCTTGCCGACGAACGGGTCGGACATGACCTTGAACGCGAGCGCCGAGAACGGCTGGTCGGGAGAGGGCTTCCGCTCGATCTCCTGCTCGGTCTTCGGGTCGATCCCGACCATCGCGGGCACGTCGAGCGGGCTCGGCAGGAAGTCGATCACCGCGTCGAGCAGGGGCTGCACGCCCTTGTTCTTGAAGGCGGAGCCGAGCAGGACCGGCGTGATCTCGTCGGCGAGCGTGCCTGCGCGAACGGCGCGCTTGATCATCTCCGGCGTCACAGAGGACTCGTCCTCGATGTACGCCTCGAGCACCTCGTCGTCGAAGTGCGAGATCGCGTCGATCAGCTGGTGGTGGTACTCGTGCGCCTGCTCCGACAGCTCGGACGGGATCTCGGTCGTCTCGAACTCCTGGCCCAGGTCGTCCTTGTAGACGATCGCCTGCATCTCGGTGAGGTCGACGACGCCACGGAAGTTGTCCTCCGAGCCGATCGGGATCTGCACCGGGATCGGGTTGGCCCCGAGCCGGTCGCGCATCGACTGCACGGCGGCGAAGAAGTTCGCGCCGGTGCGGTCCATCTTGTTGATGAACGCGATCCGCGGCACCTTGTACTTGTCCGCCTGCCGCCAGACCGTCTCGGACTGCGGCTGGACGCCGGCGACCGCGTCGAAGACGGCGACCGCGCCGTCGAGGACGCGCAGGCTCCGCTCCACCTCGACGGTGAAGTCCACGTGCCCGGGCGTATCGATGATGTTGATCCGGAAGCCGCGCCAGAAGGCGGTCGTCGCGGCCGACGTGATCGTGATGCCGCGCTCCTGCTCCTGCGCCATCCAGTCCATCGTCGCGGCGCCCTCGTGCACCTCGCCCATCTTGTGGGTGCGGCCCGTGTAGTAGAGGATCCGCTCCGTCGTCGTGGTCTTGCCCGCGTCGATGTGGGCCATGATCCCGATGTTGCGGACGTGGTCGAGCGCGACTGCTGTCTCTGAAATCTTGGTGCTCACGTAACTCCTGTTCCCCTCTCGCCTACCAGCGGTAGTGCGCAAAGGCCTTGTTGGCCTGCGCCATCCGGTAGACGTCGTCCTTGCGCTTGAACGCGCCGCCCTGCTGGTTGAGCGCGTCCAGAATCTCGTTGGCCAACTTGTCCGACATGCCCTTCTCGCGCCGCTCGCGCGCGTAGTTCACGAGCCAGCGGACGGCAAGCGTGCGGGCGCGGCGCTGCGGCACCTCGACCGGCACCTGGTAGTTCGCGCCGCCGACACGGCGGCCGCGCACCTCCAGCACCGGCGTGACCGTCTTCACGGCCTGCTCCAGCACCTCGACCGGCGGGCGGCCGGTCTTCGTGCCCACGGTCTCGAGCGCGCCGTAGACGATCTGCTCCGCGACCGACTTCTTGCCGTCCAGCATCACCTTGTTGATGACCTGCTGGACCAGCTGCGAGCCGTACACGGAGTCGCCGTCGACGACACGGGCCTGGATCTCTGCGCGGCGCGGCACTACGAGCCCTTCTTGGCGCCGTAGCGGGAGCGCGCCTGCTTGCGCTCGGAGACGCCTGCGGTGTCGAGCGCGGCGCGGATGATCTTGTACCGGAAGCCCGGCAGGTCGGCCGTGCGGCCGCCACGGATCAGCACGACGCTGTGCTCCTGCAGGTTGTGGCCCTCGCCCGGGATGTAGGCGCCGACCTCCATGCCGTTCGTGAGCCGGACGCGCGCGACCTTGCGCAGGGCCGAGTTCGGCTTGCGCGGGGTGGTCGTGTAGACGCGCGTGCAGACGCCCCGCTTCTGCGGGGAGCCGGCGAGCGCCGGGGCCTTCGTCTTCGCCTTCGAGGCCTTGCGGCCCTTCCGGACGAGCTGGTTCACAGTCGGCATGGGTCTTGATCTTCTTTCGGTGCAGTCACAAAGAGACGGCCGGCTGGGGTCGTCCCCCTGCCAACCGCCCGCGGCATGGTAGCGAAGCCGCGGCGGCGTGGCAAACGGTTCACCATTCGGAAATATCCCGCTTTGGGGCGTCGCCGGGGGCGGCGCGGCCGCCTACAGTGCGCTCTTCAGCGTGAATCTCGTCCTGATCGGCATCTGCGGTGCCTTGGGCGCTTGTGTGGTCGTCCTCGGCGTGCTCGTGGCGGCGCTCTCGCGGCGAGCGTCCCGACGCGGCGACGAACGCGTCGGAACCGTCGTGCAGGCGCTCGAGACCCGGATGGACGAGCTGGCGCGCGACCTCGCCGGCGCGGTGGAGCGCGCGGAGGAGGAGTCGCGGCGGAGCCGCTTCCTGAGCGGGATCGCCGGGTCGATCGACCTGGACGAGGTGCTGGAGCGGACGCTCGAGGCGGCGGAGTGGCTGCCGGGCGTCGACGCGGCGATCGTGCGCCTGCCGGGCGAGAGCGAGCCGCTGGTGGCGGCGCACGGGATCAGCGCCGAGCAGGCGGAGCGCCAGGCGCTGAGCGGGCCGCCCGACGGGTCCAGCGCTCGCGCCGTCGAGCTCGTCTACCGCTACGCCGAGGAGGGGCCTGGCGACGCGATCCGCAGCGGCATCGCGGTTCCACTCGCGGACGGTCTACTGGCGATCTTCACGCGCGACGCGGCGCGGCGCTTCGGCGACGACGACGTGAAGCGGCTCGAGGAGCTCGCCGAGCGCGCCGGGCCGGCGATCGACAACGCGCGCCAGTTCCGCGAGGCGCGGCTCCAGGCCGACCTCGACGCGCTCACCGGGCTCCACAACCGGCGCTACTTCCACGAGACGCTCGCACGCGAGGTCGCGCGGGCGCACCGCTACGGGCGCACGCTCGCGCTCGTCCTCTTCGACCTCGACGACTTCAAGGAGATCAACGACCGGCTCGGGCATCTCGGCGGCGACTCCGTGCTCGCCGAGGCAGCGGAGCGGCTCCGCGAGGCGGTCCGGTCGGCCGACATCCCCTGCCGGGTCGGCGGCGACGAGTTCGGGGTGATCGTCCCCGAGGCCGGCCAGGAGGAGGCGCAGCTGCTGATCGCGCGCGTCCAGCGTGCGATCTCGTCGCGGCCGCTCGCCCAGGCAGGGCGCGTCCGCCTCTCCGCAGGCTCGGCGGAGCTCCGCACCGACGACGACGCGGTCGCGCTCTTCGAGCGCGCGGACGGTCAGCTCTACGCGTCGAAGCCGGAGCGCCGGGGCGGGCTGTCCGCCGCCGGCGACGCCGGCTAGCCGACGTCGTCCGGCCCGTATTCGCGCACGACCTTCGCCGGCACGCCGACGACCATCGTGTAGGCGGGCACGTCGCCCGTGACGAGGCTCCCGGCGCCGACGATCGCGTACTCCCCCACCTCGACGCCGGCGAGCACGGTGCTGCGCAGGCCGAGATAGGCGCCGCGCCGGATCGTCGTGTGCTTCCCGGCGCGGGTCTCCTCGTCGCCGAGCAGGCGGTGGAAGTGCGTCGGGTAGTACGTGTGGCCGAGGATCGTCGTCTGCGCGATCACGGTCACGTCGTCCTCGAGCGTCACCGAGGACGGCACCGCGTCGTCGATGAAGACCTCCGTCCCGATGAAGACGCGCTTGCCGACGTGGACGCCGCGGGTCCGGTGCAGCGACGCGCGCATCGCCGGCGTCAGCGGCGCGTAGCGCGCGACCGCGTGCAGCCAGCGCCGTCCGACCGCCCCGAACACCTTCCGGCCCCGCGTCTGCGGAGAGACGGGGATGTTCCCCCAGAAGCGCTGGAGCAGCGACATGGCCGGAAGGCTACGGGGCTAGCCGATCCGGAGGAAGGGCAGGTAGTCGGTCAGGTCGACCGCAGCGGGCTCGGGGAGCTCGTCGCGGAGGCAGGTCATCCGCGCTTCCAGGGACTTCTGCTTGGCGATCGTCCACGTCTCGAACGCCTGGCTGCGGGCGAAGTCGCGCAGCGCCGCGACGATCGCGGGGCGGGCGGCGGAGAGCGTGAGCGCGCCGAGCGGGAACGAGGCGCCGACCGGCTTCACGGTCACCGGGCCGGCGAGCGTCGACACGGTCGCCTTCTTCCCCGGAGGCAGGGCGAAGAGCGAGTCGGGGGCGACCTCGGAGAGCGCGTAGCCCGCCTTCGCGCCGCCGAGCCAGGAGGGCGCCGGCGCGACCGCGGTGACGCGGCGCACGAGCAGCTGCGGGTAGGTCGCGTAGAAGGTCTGGACGTCGTCCGCGCTCGGCTCCGCGACGGCGAGCTTGGCTTCGAGGGCGGAGCGGCGGAGCTCGTCCGCGAGCGCTGCGCGCGCGATCGCGAGCGACGCGTGCGCCTGCGCGAGCGCCGACAGGTACGCGGCGCGGCTCCCCTTGAAGGAGTCCGCGATCACGGTCTTCTCCGCCGCGAGCACCTGGGCGTTCGTGACCGTCGTCCACCGGCTCTCGGTCAGCCGTTCGACGAGGGCGGTCATGGCGGCGTCGCGATCGCCGGTGAGCACTTGCAGCGCACGCAGCTCGCGCACCGTGATCGAGCCGCTGTCCGCGACCGCGCAGAACGTCCCGGAGCGCAGCACGATCTGTCCCTCGGTCAGCGAAGGGTCGAACTGCGGGCCGAGCATCAGCGGCGCGTCGCAGTACGCGTTGTCGCGCGCCCACATCCAGACGCAGGCGGCGTGCGCCTTGTCGGGGTCGTTCTCCGCCGCGTTCCACATCTGCCAGCCCCAGGAGAAGATCGAGCCGGCGCCGGTGTCGGCCGCGACCTGCTTC
>DASZYW010000191.1:0-3790 GCA_035545195.1 Gaiellaceae bacterium | reverse complement strand
GGGAGCTCGCGGCGTCGGTGCAGGTGACGCGCACGACGGCGCACGGGCGCGTCACGGTCGCGGTCCGGGGCGGCTCCGCGGCGCGCGGCGTGCGCGCGGTCGTCCAGCTCGACCTCCTCTGCGCGGGCGGCGGCTGAGATGAGCTTCGGGCACCCGCTCCTGCTGCTGACGCTGCTCGTGCTCCCGCTCGCCTGGGCGGCGCGGCTGCTCGCCGAGCGCAGGCGTATGCGCTTCGCCGTGCGCTTCACGAACGTCGAGGTGCTGGCCGGAGTCGTCGGCCCGCGCACGCGGCTCCGGCTCGTCGCGCCGCTGCTGCTCACGCTCGCGCTCGCGTCGCTCGGGATCGCGGTCGCGCGGCCGCACCGGACGGAGTTCGTGCCGAGCGACAAGGCGGCCGTGATCCTCGTGCTCGACGTCTCCGGCTCGATGCAGGCGGAGGACGTGAAGCCGACGCGGCTCGCCGCGGCGCAGCGCGCGATCCACACCTTCCTCGACAAGGTGCCGGCCCACGTGCGCGTCGGGCTGATCCTCTTCGCCGGCGACCCGGTCGTCGCGACGCAGCCGACCACCGACCACGACCTCGTCGGCCAGGCGGTGGACGAGGCGGGCGACGTGAACCCGTTCGGCGGCACGGCGATCGGGGACGCGCTCGCGCTCGCCGTCCAACTCGGCCGGCAGATCGCCGGCACCTCCGGCGCGCAGCAGACGACGCTCGCCGAGCGGAGCCTCGCCGCGTACCGCACGGCGGCGAAGGCGCAGCGCTCGCCGGTGTCGATCCTCTTCCTCTCGGACGGCCACCAGAACCGCGGCGTGCTCGAGCCGCTCGAGGGCGCGCAGCTGGCGAAAGCGGCGGGTTTCCCGGTCTACACCGTCGCGCTGGGGACGACCGGGAACACGACGCTGCGCGGGCGCGGCGGCGGCTTCTTCGGCGGCGGGGGCGGCTTCCCGGGCGGCGGCGGCTTCGGCGGCGGCGGGCCGAACGGGCTCGCGCCGGACCCGACGACGCTGCGGCAGATCGCCGAGACGACGGGCGGCGAGTTCTTCCGCGCGAAGACGGCGGGCTCGCTGGAGGACGCCTACGCGAAGCTCGGCTCGAGCCTCGGCCGCGCGCGCGGGCGGACCGAGGTGACGGACGAGTTCGTCGCCGGCGCGGCGCTGCTGCTCCTGCTCGCGGGCGTCGCCTCGGCGCTCTGGGCGCCCAGACTCCCTTGACCAGAGCCTGCCCTGATCAGAGCGGCTTGACCGTCGCTTTGGGCTTGCCCTTGACGCCGCGGAGCGTGAAGACCTTCTTGTGCACGGCGCCCTTGACCGTGGCGGAGACGGTCTTCTTGCCGACCGTCAGCGTGACCTTCCACTTCGCGGCGGCGCCCTTCCACGTGACGACGTAGCTCGTCCCCCTCATCCAGACCTTGATCGCGGACGCCGCGGACTTCTTCGCCACCGGCTTCGTGGCGCCGGTCGAGCTCGAGCCCCCGCTCGACGAGGAACCACCAGACGAGGAGCCGCCAGATGAGGAGCCGCCAGACGAGGACGAGCCGCCGCTGCCGGAGGAGTCGCCGCTGCCGCCGCCGGACGAGGAGCCGCCACCGCCGCTGCCGCTCCCGCTGCTGCCGCCCGAGGAGGCGCCCGAGCCGCCGCCGCTCCCGCCCGCGCTCGTGGCGGGCGCAGCCTGCTGGACGGCGAGCGCGAGATCCTCGAAGTCGCCCTCGGCGACGACCGCGGCGCCCGAGCCGCCGGCGCCGATCGACCACAGCTCGTAGACGTCGGAGTCGGAGGGATCGGACGGCGAGGAGGCGTTGTCGTCGGCGTTGTCGCTCGCCGAGTCGCGCGAGAAGACGATGCTCGCGCCGTCGGAGGTGAAGTTCGGCCAGTAGTCATCGTCCTGCGTGAGCCGGGACGCGCTGCCGCCGGCGGCCGCGACCGTGGAGATCCCGGGCGCGTCGTAAGTGCCGGCGAAGACGAGCGTCTCGCCGTCGGGAGACCAGGCGACGCGGCCGCCGTTCTGCGGGTCCGGCTGGGCGCCGGTCGCGAGCTGCGTGGCGTCGCCGCCGGACACGGGTGCGACGTCGACCGCGTCCACGAGGTTCCCGTCGTCGTCGAAGAACTCGCGCACGAACGCGACGCTCGTGCCATCGGGCGAGAGCGCCGGGAGCGAGTCGGTCGCGCCGTCGGGCGAGGCGAGCAGCTGGGTGGGCGTGCCGCCTGCGACCGGAACCGTGTAGATGCCGGCCGCGAGATCGGAGGAGGCACCGTCCGCCTCGGCGAAGACGACCGAAGCGCCGTCGGGGGTGAAGCTGCCGCTCGTCGCGCCCTCCGTCCCCTCGACGAGCGTCGGGTCGCCGCCCCGTGACGAGATGGTCGCGAGCTCGTCGTTCCCGTCCCCGTCCTGGAGGTAGACGAGCGCCTGGGAGCCGTCGGGCGAGAGCGAGAGCGTCGTCAGCGACGCGTCGAGGCCCTCGTTGAGCGTTGCGCCCTGGGAGCCGTCGACCGCGCCGAGATAGGCGGCGCCGGACTCGTCGGCGAAGAGCAGCGCCTGCGCGTCGTCGAGGCGCGCCGAGGAGGCGCCGGAGGCGAAGACCGCCACGGCGACGAGCGCCGCGCAGAGCGAGAGCACACGCACAGGCTCCGTCGTACCACCCATCGCTCGCCGAGGCTATGCCTGCTTACACGCGTTTTACGTGCGCGTGAGGGGCTTGTACTTGATCCGGTGCGGCTCGAGCGCCTCGGGGCCGCGCGTCTCCTTCACCCACTCGACGTAGTCGGCCCAGGAGCCCTCGAACCACGTCGTCTCGGAGTCGCCCTCGAAGGCGAGGATGTGCGTCGCCACGCGGTCGAGGAACCAGCGGTCGTGCGTGATCACGACCGCGCAGCCGGCGAACTCGAGCAGCGCCTCCTCGAGCGCGCGCAGCGTGTCGACGTCGAGGTCGTTGGTCGGCTCGTCGAGCAGGAGGACGTTGCCGCCGGAGCGGAGCAGCTTCGCGAGGTGGACGCGGTTCCGCTCCCCGCCCGAGAGGTCGCCGACCCGCTTCTGCTGGTCGCCGCCCTTGAAGTTGAACCAGGACGTGTACTGGCGCGAGTTGATCTCCTTCTTGCCGAGCAGGATCGTGTCCTGGCCGCCGCTGATCTCCTTCCAGACCGTGCCGGCCGGGTCGAGGTCGGCGCGCGCCTGGTCGACGTAGGCGAGCTGGACGGTGTCGCCGACGCGTAGGGAGCCGCCGTCCGGCTGCTCCTCGCCGGCGATCATCCGGAAGAGCGTCGTCTTGCCTGCGCCGTTCGGGCCGACGACGCCGACGATCCCGGCGGGCGGCAGCGAGAAGGTCAGGTCGTCGACGAGCAGCCGGTCGCCGAAGCCCTTCTGGACGTGCTCCGCCTCGATCACGACGTCGCCGAGGCGCGGCCCCGGCGGGATGTGGATCTCGACCTTGTCGAGCTTGACGTTCTCCTCCTCGGCGAGCAACTGCTCGTACGCGCCGAGGCGCGCCTTCGCCTTCGCGTGGCGGGCGCGCGGGCTCTGGCGCACCCACTCCAGCTCGCGCGCGAGCGTGCGCCGGCGGGCGGACTCCGTCTTCTCCTCGACGGCGAGCCGCTCCTGCTTCTGCTCCAGCCAGGACGAGTAGTTGCCCTTGAACGGGATGCCGCGGCCGCGGTCGAGCTCGAGGATCCAGCCGGCGACGTTGTCGAGGAAGTAGCGGTCGTGGGTGACGGCGACGACGGTGCCCTTGTAGTCGGCGAGGAAGCGCTCCAGCCAGAGGACGGACTCCGCGTCGAGATGGTTCGTCGGCTCGTCGAG
>DASZYW010000190.1:0-1852 GCA_035545195.1 Gaiellaceae bacterium | reverse complement strand
GAGCCGGCCGTGATCCGCTCCACCGCCGGCCGGATCGACTCCCCGGTCGGCGAGGTCGTCGCGGTCGCGTCGGAGCACGACGACGCCGCCGGCACGAAGCGCGGCCCGAACGCGATCTTCCGCTTCGAGCTCGACGGGGTCGCGTTCTGTCACCTCGGGGACTTCGGCCAGCCGGCGTTGCGCCCGGAGCAGCGCGAGGCGATCGGCGAGGTCGACGTCCTCTTCCTTCCGGTCGGCGGCGGCCCGACGATCGGCGGCGAGCCTGCGGCCGCGCTCGTGCGCGAGCTGGCGCCGCGCCTCGTCGTCCCGATGCACTACCGCACCGAGGCGGTGAACTTCCTCGACCCGCCGGACGAGTTCCTCGCCGCGCTCGGCGCGCAGGTGGAACGGCTCGACGCGAGCGAGGCCGAGCTGGAGCCGCTGCTCGGCACGCGCGAAGCGCCGACGGTCGCGCTGTTCGCGCCGCCGCTCTAGAGCCCGAACGGGTTGGCCGGCCGCGTGCCGGTCGAGACGACGACGCCCTTCGTCTCGAGGTAGAGCTCGAGCGTGTCGATCGAGAGCTCGCGGCCGTAGCCGGACTGCTTGTAGCCGCCGAAAGGGATCCCCGGGAACGCGGTGTACGGCATGTTGATCCCGACCATCCCGGACTGGATCGCCTTCGCGACGCGGTGCCCGCGCGCGGGGTCGCCCGTCCAGACGGTCGCGAAGAGGCCGTAGCGGACGTCGTTCGCGATCCGGATCGCGTCCGCTTCGTCCTCGAACGGGATCATGGTCACGACCGGGCCGAAGATCTCCTCCTGGGCGACGGTCATCGCGTTGTCGACGCCGGCCAGCACGGTCGGCAGGTAGAAGGCGCCGTTGCCCGGCCCGAACTCGCCGCCGGCGACGACCTCCGCGCCCTCCTTCGCGCCCTGCTCGACGAAGCCGTGGACGCGGTCGCGGTGCGCGGTCGAGATCAGCGAGCCGACCTGCGTCTCCGGGTCGAGCGGATCGCCGACACGGAGCTGCTTCGCGTAGTCGGCGAAGCGGGAGACGAACTCGTCGTAGACCGTCTTCTCGACGAGCACGCGCGAGCGCGCCTCGCAGCTCTGGCCGGCGGCGTAGTAGATCGCCCACACCGAGCTCGGGATCGCGTCGTCGAGGTTCGCGTCCGCGAAGACGAGGTTCGGGCTCTTGCCGCCGAGCTCGAGCGTCAGCCGCTTGATCGGGTCGGAGCAGAGCCGCATGATCTCGCCGCCCGTCCTCGTCGAGCCGGTGAAGGCGACCTTGTCGACGCCGGGATGCTTCACGAGGTACCCGCCGGTGGTCGGCCCGTCGCCGGGGAGGATGTTGATCGCGCCGGCGGGAAAGCCGACCTCGGCGGCGAGCTGCGCGATCCGGAGCACCGAGAGCGGCGTCTGCGGGTCCGGCTTCAGCACGACGGGGCAGCCTGCGGCGAGGGCCGGCGAGAGCTTCCACACGGACATCAGCAGCGGGTAGTTCCAAGGGACGATCTGCGCGCAGACCCCGACCGGCTCCTTGAGCGAGTAGGTGAGGAGCGAGCCGCCGACCGGGTTCGAGCGGCCGGCGATCGAGCCGGCGACCGACGCGAAGAAGCGGAAGTTCTCGACCGCACCGGCGACCTCGGCCTTGACCGAGGAGATCGCCTTGCCGACGTTGCGCGACTCGAGCTCGGCGAGCTCCTTGCGGTTCGCCGCGATCGCGTCGGCCAGCGCGTGCAGGAGGCGCGAGCGCTCGTTCGGCGACGCCCTGCGCCAGTCGCCGGCGAGCGCGGCACGCGCCGCGCCGACCGCCGCGTCGACGTCGGCCTCGCGCGCGAGCTCCACCTCGGCGAGCTCGGCGCCGGTCGCCG
>DASZYW010000189.1:0-11856 GCA_035545195.1 Gaiellaceae bacterium | reverse complement strand
GGGGGGCCCCGGGCCGCATTTCACGACACCGAATACCGCCAAGAGAAGACCGAGGTAGCCCCCCGTGCTCACGTACATCGCCAGGCGCGTCCTGTACAGCATCCCGGTGCTGGCCGTGTCGAGCTTCCTCAGCTTCACCTTCGTGTCGCTGGCCGGTGACCCGCTCGGGCAGCTGCGGATCGTTCCCAACATCTCGCAGAACACGCTCCACAACCTCGAGCTCCAGTACCACCTGAACAAGTCGATCCCGGTCCGGTACGTCTACTGGGTCGAGGATCTGTTCACGCACAAGATGGGGACCTCGCTGCAGACGCTGCAGCCGATCTGGCCCGACATCACGCGGACGCTCGGCCACACGCTGCAGGTCGTCCTGACCGCCGAGGTGCTCGCGCTGATCCTCGGTGTGCTCGTCGGCATCTTCTCCGCGATCAAGCAGTACTCGTTCTTCGACTACTTCTTCACGTCGTTCAGCTTCCTCGGCTTCGCGATGCCCGTGTTCGTGCTCGCGCTGCTGCTGCAGATCGCGTTCACCGACATCTACCTCGACTGGCACGTGCGGATCTTCTACACGGCGGGTCTCAACACCGTTCCAGGGGGCTCCGCATGGTCCCTCGACCGGTTGCAACACATCACGCTGCCGGTCGTCACGCTTTGCATCATCAGCTTTGCGCTCTACAGCCGGTTCATGCGCGCCTCGATGCTGGACGTCCTCAACACGGACTACGTCCGCACCGCGCGCGCGAAGGGCCTCCCCGAGTGGCGCGTGATCGGCGGGCACGTCTTCCGCAACGCGCTGATCCCGATCGCCACCGTGGCCGCGCTGAACATCGGCGGCGTCTTCGGCGGCGCGATCATCACCGAGAGCATCTTCACGCTCGACGGGATCGGCTTCTACTTCGTCAACCGGCTGGCTGCGCGCGACGTCTACCCGGTGATGGCGTACCTCGTCGTGACGTCGGTGATCATCGTCTTCTTCAACCTCGTCGCCGACGTCCTCTACGGCTTCCTCGATCCGCGCATCCGGTATGACTGAGATCGACCGGCGTCCGGACTCGGACGTGGATGGGCTCGCGCCCGAGGGGGCGATGACGGGCGGCCTGATGCTCGGCGGCGAGGCGGCGATCGACTCGACGGTCGCCGCGGGTCTCGAGGTCAAGGTCCGCAGCCAGTGGGCCTACGCACGCAAGCGCTTCGTGCGTCACCGGCTCGCGATGGCGAGCCTCGTGGTGCTGACGTTCTTCGTGCTGGTCGCGATCTTCGCGAACCAGCTCGCGCCGTACTCCTACCTGCAGTTCGACCTGACCGACCTCCTGCACCCGCCGACGACCGCCGGGCACCACTTCTTCGGGACGGACGACATCGGTCGCGACTACTTCAGCGGCTGCATCCTCGGCATCCGCACGTCGCTCGAGATCGGCGCCTCCGTCGCGCTGCTCTCGACGATCGTCGGCCTGCTCGTCGGGGCGGCGGCCGGCTACTTCGGCGGCTGGATCGACAACCTGCTGATGCGGATCACCGACCTCGTCCTCACGCTGCCGGCGCTCGCGATCCTGCTCGTCGTCGCGGCGCTGCTCGGCCAGGGGCCGTGGTGGCGGGTCACGCTCATCCTCGCCGGCTTCTTCTGGACCGGCCTCTCGCGTATCGTGCGCGGGCTCTTCCTGTCGCTGCGCGAGAAGGAGTACGTCGAGGCGGCGAAGGCGTCCGGCTCGGGCAACAGCCGGATCATGTTCCGGCACATTCTCCCGAACACGCTCGGACCGATCATCGTCAACGGGACGCTGGCGGTCGCGACCGCGATCCTCACCGAAGCGGCGCTCTCGTTCCTCGGCTTCGGGATCAAGGCCACGACGCCGTCGCTCGGCAAGCTCGTCTCCTCGGGTCAGTCGGCGCCGGAGGCGTGGTGGCTGACCGTGTTCCCGGGCGTGATCATCGTCCTCATCGTCCTCTGCATCAACTTCATCGGCGACGGGCTCCGCGACGCCCTCGATCCGACCCAAAGGAGAGTGCGTGCCTGAGCCGATCCTCTCGATCCGCGACCTCGCGGTCGAGTTCTCCACCGACGACGGCGTCGTCCATGCGGTCGACGGCATCACCTACGACGTCTTCCCGGGCGAGACGCTCGGGATCGTCGGCGAGTCCGGCTCGGGGAAGAGCGTCAGCACGCTCTCGATCCTCGGCCTGATTCCGATCCCGCCGGGCCGGATCGTCAGCGGAGAGGCGTACTTCAAGGGTCGCGACATGCTCAAGCTGAGCAAGCGGGAGCTGCGCGCGCTGCGCGGCGGCGAGGTCGCCATGGTCTTCCAGGACCCGATGACGTCGCTCAACCCGGTGCTCAAGGTCGGCTTCCAGCTCGGCGAGGCGATCAAGACGCACCACCCGAAGGAGAAGAGCGACGCGATCAAGAAGCGCGTGATCGACCTGCTCCGCCTCGTCGGCGTCCCGAACCCGGAGACGCGCTACAGCCAGTTCCCGCACGAGTTCTCGGGCGGCATGCGCCAGCGCGCGATGATCGCGATGTCGATCGCGAACTCGCCGTCGCTGCTGATCGCCGACGAGCCGACGACCGCGCTCGACGTGACGATCCAGGCGCAGGTGCTCGAGGTGATGAAGCGCGTGCAGGCCGAGACGCAGGCGGCCACGATCCTGATCACGCACGACCTCGGCATCGTCGCCGAGATGTGCGACCGCGTGCTCGTCATGTACGCGGGGCGGATCGTCGAGTCCGGCGACGTGACGACGATCTTCCACAAGCCGCGTCACCCGTACACGATCGGGCTGATGGACAGCCTGCCGCGCCTGACCGAGGACGAGGAGTGGCTGCGGCCGATCCCCGGCCAGCCGCCGAGCCTGATCAACCGTCCGTCCGGGTGCGCGTTTCATCCCCGCTGCTTCATCTCGCAGGGCCGTGCACGCTGCCGTGAGGAGATCCCGGCGCTGCGTCCCGTCGAGGGCGACGCGCACGCGAGCGCGTGTCACTTCGCCGAGGAGCTGAGCGAGCAGCCGACCCGTTTCGCAGAGTCCGTTGGAGGTGCAGCGTGAGCGCGCAGCCGATCGAGAGCGTCCACGAGCGCGCCGAGAGCGGGGAGGAGATCCTCCGCATCGAGGGCCTCGTCAAGCACTTCCCGATCCGCGCAGGCCTGTTGAAGCGGACCGTCGGCCAGATCCACGCGGTCGACGGCGTCGATCTCTCGGTCCGGTCGGGCGAGACGCTCGGCCTCGTCGGGGAGTCGGGCTGCGGCAAGACGACGCTCTCCCGCACGGTGATCAAGCTGACCGAGCCGACCGCCGGGAAGATCATCTTCAACGGCCGCGACATCTCCGGCTTCACGCGCCACCAGATGCGCGAGGTGCGGCGCGAGCTCCAGATCGTCTTCCAGGATCCGTACGCGTCGCTGAACCCGCGCATGACCGTGCACGACATCGTCAGCGAGCCGCTGCGCATCCACAAGCGCTACCGCGACCAGCACGGCCGCGAGCGGGTCGAGGAGCTGCTGCGCACCGTCGGCCTCTCGCCCGAGCACGCCAACCGCGTCCCGCACGAGTTCTCCGGCGGGCAGCGGCAGCGCATCGGCGTGGCGCGCGCGCTCGCGCTCAACCCGCAGCTGATCATCCTCGACGAGCCGGTCTCGGCCCTGGACGTGTCGATCCGCGCCCAGGTGGTGAACCTGCTCGAGTCGCTGCAGCGGGACTTCGGCCTGACCTACATCTTCGTCGCGCACGACCTCTCGGTCGTCCGCCACGTCTCCGACCGCGTCGCCGTCATGTACCTCGGCAAGGTGGTCGAGACGGGGACGAAGCACGACATCTACGAGCGGCCGGCGCATCCGTACACGCAGGCGCTGCTCTCCGCGGTGCCGATCGAGGAGCCGGGCCAGCGGGGCAAGCGCGACCGGATCGTGCTCGAGGGCGACGTCCCGAGCCCGGCCAACCCGCCGTCGGGCTGCCGCTTCCGGACGCGCTGCTGGAAGGCGCAGGAGATCTGCGCGCAGGAGGAGCCGGCGCTGATCGACCGCGGCCACGGCCATCCCACCGCCTGCCACTTCGCCGAGATCGTCAAGCCGCTCGATCTCGTCTCCACGACTGCGTCGTAACGAGTCTCTCCGGCCGCGCCCGCGCATGTCGGGCGCGGTCGAGGTCCGTGGTCATGCCTTCCTGGAGATGTAGAGCGACTCACCGATGCGCTCGAAGCCCACGCGCGCGTAGATGCGTGCCTCGGACTCGCCCGCGGCGGTGAGGTAGACGAGGTCGACCTCTCGCTCGCGCATCTGCTGCGCGAGGACCGACGTCAGCGCCGCTGCGATGCCGCGCCGTCGGAACGAGGCGCGGACGCCGATCGACGTCAGCTCGGCGGCCCCGTCGAGCGGCGGCGTGCACTGTCCGGCGCCCGCGGCTTCGCCGGTCGACGCCTCGAGGGCGAGTGCGAGCGCTCCACCGGCGTCGAGGCTGCGCCGGACGCCTGCGAGCCACTCCGGGGACGGCTCGCCGAGTTCGCCGTAGGCCTCGTGCTGCGCCGCCACCGCGGCGCGGACGTGAGCGTCGGAGACCGCTTGCAGCAGCTCGATCCCTTTGGGTGGGGGGCTCGCGTCGACATGGCGGAGCACCATCAGTGGCGCTCTGAGCTCCGGTGCGAAGCCCGCCGCGGTGAGCGCAGGCTCGACCGCCGGCCCGAGCGCCGCCACGTACTCGAGGCGTGGACGCAGATCGCGCGCCCGGAAGATCTCGACGAGGGCCGCGACGTCCGCTGCGGACGGTTGGGCGGCCTCGTCGGGAACGGCGTAGTTGAACGCGGGATGGTCGCTACTGCGCGCGAAGGTCGCCGAGAACGGTCCGACACGCTCCACGTCCCGGAACTGCGCGGCCGAGTCGAGCATCGCGCGCTGGACGCGCCGCAGCTCGTTCACCGCAGCCTCGCCCGCGCCCTGCCCTCGCGGTTGCGGATCCGCCACTTGCGCGCCTCCTCCTTGCGCAGGAGGACGTCGTGGCGCAGCGCGATCGCCCGCAGCTCGCGCTGGAGCTTGCGCCAGCTCTGCAGGCGCGCGTGCTCCAGCTCGCCGGACTCGAGGGCCGCGAGGACTGCGCAGTCCGGCTCCTGCGTGTGCGAGCAGTCGTTGAACCGGCAACCGCCTGCGAGTTCCTCGACGTCGGTGAACGTCGCCTCGAGCGCGTCCGCGCCGACGTCCCAGAGCTGCAGCTCGCGCAGCCCGGGGGTGTCGATCACGATCCCGCCGCCGGGGAGGAGGATCAGCTCGCGATGGGTGGTCGTGTGCCGTCCCTCGTCGTCGTCAGCCCGCGTCTCCGTGGTCGCCATCACCTGCTCGCCGCACCAGCGGTTGACGAGCGTGGACTTCCCGACGCCGGACGAGCCGAGCAGGACGGCTGTCGTGCCCGTCTGCAGCCGCGCGCGCAGCGCGTCGCAGCCTTGGCCGGTCAGGGCCGAGACGACGTGGACGGGCACCCCCGGCGCGACCGCCTCCACCTGGGCGACGAGCGGCCAGGGGTCGTCCATGCGGTCGGCCTTCGTCAGGACGATCTCGGGCGACGCGCCGCTCTCCCAGATCGAGACGAGGTAGCGCTCGATGCGGCGCGGCTCCAGGTCGGGGCCGAGCGAGGTGACGACGAGCGCGAGATCGACGTTCGCGGCCAGCGTCTGCGCGGTCGCGTACGAGAACGCGGCGTTGCGGACGATCGCGCTGCGCCGGGGCAGGACGGACTGGACGACGGCGTCGTCTGCGATCGCGACCCAGTCGCCGACCGCGACCTCGGCGCCCTCGTGGCGCATGCGGCCGGGCAGGCGCACGCGCAGCTCGCCGTGCGCGGCGTAGACGACGAACTGGCCGCGGTGCTCGACCGCGACGCGAGCCGGCAGCTGGTGCGGCTCCAGATGGTCGGCGAGGCTCGGGTCCCACCCGAGCTCCCCGAGATCGAACTGAGGCAAAGCGAGTCTCCTTCGAGGCATGGGAACGGACACGAGGCGCGGAACGCCGCGCCCTCCTCGAAGGACTGCGCCGTCGCGCCGGCTAGGCGGCAGAAGCCGCGAGGGCGGTGCGCACAGTCATCTGGGACGACCTCCTCTCGCCGGGGACGGAACGCGGGGAAGGGTAGGCGTTCAGGCGGACGCCGTCAACCAGGCGTCGTCAGGCGGGGATCGCCGTCGACGCGCCCGTGCTCCTCGCCGTAGTCGCGGAGCAGGTCGAGGAATGGGACGGCGTCGAAGGACTCGGGCCCGAGCACTCCCTCTCCCTGCCAGACGCCGGCCTCGAGGAGCTCCAGCGCGATCACCGGGTTGAACGCGGTCTGGAGGACGACCGCCTGGTGGCCGTACTCCCGCATGCAGCGCTCGTTGTCGGCGACGTGGTAGAGGAAGACCGCGCCCGCCTCGCCGCTGCGCAGCACACCCGTGACGAGCGTCCCGGCGCAGGTGAGCCCGTGCATCCGGTCGCCGAGCGTCGCCGGGTCGGGCAGCGCGGCGGCGAGCACGTCGCGCGGCGCGACGGGGACGCCGCGCACCGACACCGGCTCCTTCGAGTCGAGCCCGAGCTTGTGCAACGTCCGCAGGACGCCGATGAACTCCTCGCCGAGGCCGTACTTGAACGTGACCCGGCGGCAGTCGAGCGCGCGCGGGACGAGCACGACCTCCTCGTGCTCGACGTTCACGCACTCGACCGGCCCGATCCCCTCCGGGAAGTCGAACACCTCCGGCTCCGAGAACGGCTCGGTCGTGAAGAACCCGCGCTCGCGCTCCCAGATCAGCGGCGGGTTGAGGCACTCCTCGATCGTCGTCCAGATGGAGAAGGTCGGCGCGAAGTCGTAGCCGTCGACGACGAGGCTCGCGCCGTCACGCACCGCGACCTCGTCGATCTCGGAGAAGAGGTGGTCGGCGGCGTAGCGCGCGAAGACGTCGGAGAGGCCCGGCTCGACGCCGATCCCGACCAGCGCGAGCTGCCCCCGCTCGAGCCAGCGCTCGTGCTCGGCGAACTGCTCGTCGCCGAGCTTGACCCCTGGGCCGGAGAGCGTCATCGCCATGTCGAGGTAGGTCGCGCCGGCCTCGAACGCGGCCGCGAAGATCTGCGGGTTGAAGCGAGGGTCGGTCGCGTTCAGGACCGCGTCGGCGCCGGTCTCCCGGATCAGCGCCGCCACCGAGGCGGCGTCGGACGCGTCCACCGCGGCGGCGGCGAAGCGCTCGTCTGCGAGCGACGCGACCAGCCGCTCGGGCCGAGCCGGGTCGAGGTCGGCGAGCGTCATTCGCTCGAAGAAGGCGCGCCGCTTCGCGATCGCCGCGACCGCGGCGCCGACTCCTCCCGTGCCGACGACCAGGACTTTCATGCTGGTGCGATTCAACCACAGTTGGCCGCGCGAAGCGGCGGTCGTTCGACACCGAATTGACGAAATGCGCGGCAAGATGGTACGAATGCCTCGCGTTGCGAGGTGAGGAAGCCCAGCCGATCAGGCTCGCCGCCAGCGGCAGAGCCCGTCGAGGACCGGTCGCACCGGCCCGGCAGGTCGACGATCTCGACCGCCGGATCGTCGAGGCGCTCCAGAAGAACGGGCGCGAGTCGTTCCGGGCGATCGCGGCTCTGCTCGGCGTCTCCGAGGCGACCGTGAGAGCCAGGTACTCCCGGCTGACCCGGGAGGGCGTGCTGCAGGTGGTCGCGGTGACGAACCCGCTCGGCCTCGGCTACGACGAGGCGCTCGTCGGGATCAAGACCGCCGGCGCTCCCGGCGACGTCGCCGACGAGATCTCCCACTGGGAGGAGGCGGACTACGTCGTGGTCACCGCAGGCCGGTTCGACGTCGTCGTCGAGGTCGTCGTCGTCGACCGGCGGCACCTGCTCGACCTGACGAACCGGATGCGCGCGATCGAGGGCGTGGTCTCGACCGAGACCTTCCTCTACCTCGAGATGTGGAAGCAAATGTACGACTGGGGTATTCCGAAACGAGGGGACGAGTAGTGACGACGTCGATGACCGAACTCGACAAGGAGGCGCTGCAGGCATCCGCGGAGCAGCACCTCTGGCTGCACTTCACGGAGATGGGGACGATGCGTCCGCCGATCGTCGTCCGCGGTGACGGCTGCTACGTCGAGGACGTCGACGGCAAGCGCTATCTCGACGCGCTCTCCGGGCTCTTCTCCGTCAACATCGGCTACGGCTACGGGGACGAGATCGGCCGGGCCGCGCACGAGCAGATGCGCGAGCTGCCCTTCTACACGAACTGGACGTACGCGCATCCGCGCGCGATCGAGCTCGCCGCCGAGCTGGCGGCGCTCGCGCCCGGCGACCTGAACCGCGTCTTCTTCGTCTCCAGCGGCTCCGAGGCGGTCGAGACCGCCTGGAAGCTCGCGCGCCAGTTCTACGCGGCGCGCGACGGGCAGCGCGGGAGCATCCGCTACAAGGCGATCGCCCGCAACACCGCCTACCACGGGACGACGATGGGCGCGCTCGCGATCAACGGCTGCGCGGCGCTGCGCACGCCGTTCGACCCGCTCGTCCCCGAGGTCCGGCACGTCTCGAACACGAACCGCTTCCGGCGCCCGCCCGACGAGACGGAGGCCGAGTTCACCGCCTTCCTGCTCGCGGAGCTCGAGCAGACGATCGAGGCAATGGACCCCGAGACGATCTGCATGGTGCACATGGAGCCGGTGCAGAACAGCGGCGGCGCCTTCGTCGCGCCGCGCGGCTACTGGGAGGGCGTGCGCGAGATCTGCGACCGCTACGACATCCTGCTCAGCGCGGACGAGGTGATCACCGGCTTCGGCAGGCTCGGCCACTGGTTCGCCTCGGAGCGCTACGGGATCGAGCCCGACCTGGTCACGATCGCGAAGGGCCTCTCCTCGTCGTACGCGGCGCTCGGAGCGGTGCTGGCGAGCGACCGCGTGATGGAGCCGTTCCTGCGCCCGGACTCGATGTTCACGCACGGGAGCACGTTCGGCGGCCATCCCGTGATGTGCGCGATCGCGCTCAAGAACATCGAGATCATGAAGCGCGAGCGCCTGAACGAGCACGTGCTCGAGCTCGAGGACGAGTTCCGCGACACGCTCGAGCAGCTGCTCGACATCCCGATCGTGGGCGACGTGCGCGGCGCCGGGTTCTGCTGGGCGCTCGAGCTCGTCCGCGACAAGGCGACGCGCGAGACGCTGACCGCGCGCGACCAGGAGGAGCTCCTCCGCCACTTCGTCTCGCCCGAGCTCGTCCGACGTGGGATGATCTGCCGCCTGGACGACCGTGGCGACCCAGTGATCCAGATCTGCCCGCCGCTGATCGCGGGGCGAGAGGAAATCGACCGGATCGCCGGTATTCTCGGCGAGGTCTTGAAGGAGGCGTCGGAGAGGATGCAGTGACGAGCGCTGCACCTGCGGCCGGTGGCGGCGTCCAGGCCGGCGCCGCGGCCGACTTCGACATCCGGCTGATCGAGCTCACGAAGCGCTTCGGAGACGACGTCGTCGCCGTCGACGGCATCTCGCTCGACATCGACCGCGGTCACTTCTTCGCGCTGCTCGGCCCCTCCGGCTGCGGCAAGACGACGACGCTGCGCATGATCGGCGGCTTCGAGGAGCCGTCCTCGGGCCGGATCGAGCTCGGCGGCGTCGACGTGGCGCCGCTGCCGCCGTACAAGCGCGACGTGAACACCGTCTTCCAGTCGTACGCGCTCTTCCCACACCTCTCGATCTTCGAGAACGTCGCCTTCGGGCTCCGCCGGCGCGGCCTCAAGGGCTCGGAGCTGCGGACGCGCGTCGGCGACGCGCTCGAGCTCGTCGGCCTCTCGGGCGTGCAGGCGCGGCGGCCGCGGCAGCTCTCCGGCGGTCAGCAGCAGCGGATCGCGCTCGCGCGCGCGCTCGTCAACCGGCCGCGCGTCCTCCTGCTCGACGAGCCGCTCGGCGCGCTCGACCTGAAGCTGCGCAAGGAGATGCAGCTGGAGCTGAAGCGGATCCAGCACGAGGTCGGGATCACGTTCGTGCACGTCACGCACGACCAGGAGGAGGCCATGACCATGGCCGACCGGATCGTGATCATGAACCACGGGCACATCGAGCAGCTCGGCACGCCGAGCGACCTCTACGAGAGCCCGCGCACGCCGTTCGTCGCCGGCTTCCTGGGCGTCTCCAACCTGCTCACGGGGACCGTCGCGGGGGACGGACTCGTGCGGCTCGCCGACGGCACCGAGGTGCGCGTGCCGCGCGAGACGCTGGCGGGCCGCACCGGCGACGTCCAGATCGGCGTGCGGCCGGAGAAACTCAGGATCGGCGACGGCGAGGTCAACTCGCTCACGGGGCCTGTCGCCGAGAGCGCGTACATCGGTGTCTCGACGCAGTACATCGTCGACACGCCTGCGGGGGCCGTGACGGTCTACGTGCAGAACGACCGTCCCGGTGCACATGGAGTCGCACCCGGCGAGCAGCTGACGCTCGGCTGGAGCCCGGAGTGCACGTTCGTCGTCGACGCTCAGGAGGGTTCGTGATGACCGACCGCATCTCTCGCCAGGCTTTTCTCCGCCGCGCAGCTGCCGGCGGCTCGATCCTCACCGTCCCGGGGCTGCTCGCCGCGTGCGGCGGCGGTGGCGGTTCCAGCGCCGGGTCGGCCTCGACCGCCTCGTCGGCCGCGCAGACCCTCCCGAAGACGATCACCTTCTCGAACTGGCCGCTCTACATCGACATCAACGAGAAGAAGAAGACGCACCCGTCGATCGTCCAGTTCGAGGCGGCGCACCCCGGCACGACCGTCCGCTACATCGAGGACATCAACGACAACGACTCCTTCTTCGGGAAGATCGAGGGGCCGCTGTCGCAGGGCCAGCCTGTGGGCCGCGACCTCGTCGTGATGACCGACTCGTCGGGCCTGCCGCAGCGGATGATCCAACTCAAGTGGCTCGAGCCGTGGGACAAGTCGGTGATGCCGGACTTCAAGAACCTCGTCCCCGCGCAGCAGCATCCGGCCTGGGACCCCGACCGGACGTACAGCCTGCCGTGGCAGTCCGGCATGACCGGGATCGGCTACGACCCGAGCAAGGTCGGCTACGAGATCGACTCAGTCGACAAGCTCTTCAGCGACCCGAAGCTGAAGGGGAAGGTGACGCTCCTCACCGAGCTGGCCGACACGATGGGGCTCGTCATGCTCGCGAACGGCGACGACCCGGGCCACGTGACGCAGAAGACGTGGGACGCGGCCGTCAGCAGGATCAAGGCGGCCGTCGACTCCGGGCAGATCCGCCAGTTCACCGGCAACGACTACGCGCCGCTGCTCGCGAAGGGCGACGTGTGGGCGTGCTTCGCCTGGTCGGGCGACATGGTGCAGTTGCAGGCCGACCACCCCGGCCTGAAGTGGACCCCGCCGTCGACCGGCGCGATGATCTGGACCGACAACATGCTGATCCCGAAGGGCGGCAACGCGTACGCGGCCTCCGTGCTCGCGAACTGGTTCTACAAGCCGAACATCGCCGCCGAGGTCGAGGACTACGTCAACTACATCTGCCCGGTGCAGGGCGCCGACGCGGTGCTCGAGAAGACCGACCCGGCGGTGGCGAAGAACCCGCTCATCTTCCCGCCCGCCTCGCTGCTCGCGAAGACGCACTCCTTCGACGCGACCGCGCTGAACAACGCGAAGTACAAGCAGGACTTCCAGAACCTGATCGGGGCGTGATGGTGCTCCGCCCAGCGACACAAGCCCGCCTCTGGCCCGCGATCACGCTACGCGCTGCCGCGTCCTCAGTCGCGCCGATAGTCACCACTATCGGCGCTCCCTGCGTCCTTGCATCGCTTGGTGCTCGCGACCCAGAGACTGGGCAGCGTCACTGGACGGAGCACTAGCTGGGCAGGTTCTTTCACCGCAGCAAGTGGGCGACGCCCTACGCGCTGCTGACGCC